>NZ_NPDD01000224.1 GCF_002272245.1 Bacillus sp. 7884-1
ACCGATGCGATTTCACGTTTTTTATTTATAGAAACTAGTTATGTCCCAGCCTCATTTTTTATACATGAGCAAAGGTTGAATTAATTTTCATCACAAAGGTCATGATTGCCGTTGTATCTAAATTCGAGGTATCCCCGGTAACACCACTCACTTTTTTAACAATTTGCCTTTCAATAAAGTTCATTTTACTGACCAGGAATTCTCCCCCGAAAATACCGTTTGCGATTGAAACTTTCCTTAATTCCTCTGGAAAAGCGAGATCGAATTGCTCAATAGCTGTTTCGCCATCATGCCAACAGCAGAGAAACAGGCCCAGCTTTTTGGTTAACAACTCATCATGATGCTTGCCGATAAAATGCTTAATTTTCCCTTGAATACTGCCGGCATGTATCGAGCCGCCGATGATCACGAAGTCATACTCGCTTACATCAAATGTAATTCTATCCCTTTTTAAATCGACAGCTAAGACTTCTCCTTCCATCCAGTCACTCAGTAATTGGACAGCTTTTTCTGTTGTGCCATGAGATGAGCAATAAACAATCAATGTCTTCATAAATCATCCTACCCTCCATGGGAAAATTTTCACCTACAAATGAACCATAAAGGTTCGACCTTTTGATGTCTTACCTTAATTATAATGCAGTAAATATAAATAATCGGAATAAATATTGGCAATATTTCTACAATTCAATCCCCAATCATCTTGTCAGGTCCCATTGTTAGCAGAGCAGAACCAACACAAATCACGATTTGGATTGTGACGAGCAAAAGGTACCGAATTCATGCAAAAGTGTTTCGTATCACTTCAAATAAGGATACCGAATTATTTGAATACCATGGGTGTACACCCTGTATGGGAGCACTATTTTTCAATAATATCCCCTTCTTCTGTAATAAAAAAGACCTTAGCCTGTTCATCCATTTCATTTTCATAGTATCGTACCTCAAATAGTACAGGGAACCGAGCCTCTTGTAAAAATTGACTAAGTTTCTTCATTTTCTGTAATTCGTTATTGTGGTTTATTTTTGACCAATTTATCTTTATATCAATAGGAATAGAGGTAGTGAGGATCGAAACGTTTATTTCTTCATAGGTAGGAATATTCGGACCAAGGATTTCCCCTTTGTCCTTGATTTGCTGTGCTTTAAACATTCCTTCGTCCAAATCCGGAAAAAGTTCTTTGATTTGAGTTTTGAGGTTTGTTGCTAGCTCACTATCCCACAATACTTTCGGATAATTATCGGAGTAACCACGCGGGGAATCCGCATCTTGTTCAATGATAAATAAGAGGTTCGAATGATCCTTAAGATAGGCATATCCTTGGTAGGTTTCGCTTAAAAAATTGTAATTCATTTTCGTAAGGACAAATTCATTCTGATATTTTTCCGTTATATAGTTCTGCATATTTCCTTCTTGCTGTTCTTTTCCCCAAGGAGTCCCGTAAAATACTGTATAAGCATAAAAACTAAAAGTTAGAATGAGTCCTGCAAATACCATTAGGATGATCTTCGTTGCCTTCATATTCCTCACCTCTCAATTATCAGAATATTATAACTATAATATTCTGCACCTTTTTTTCTTATTCCTTCTAGCAAAAACAATAAATAGAATAAAAAAAAGACGTACACTAAGTACGACCTCGAGGAAGACTATTATTTCTTCATTAATTTGTGTATCGTAACCAGGACCTCATCTAATACCTCATGGTCCCCTTCTTGAATTCTTTCAAGCACACATGATTTGAGATGGCCTTCTAACAGTAGTTTGGCAACGCTATTAAGTGCCGATTGTGTGGCCGAAATTTGCGTAATCACATCATCACAATAAGTATCCTTTTCAATTAATCCTTTAATTCCACGAATTTGCCCTTCAATTCGATTAAGTCTCGTCACAAGATTACTCTTCACCTTATCGGAATGATGGCTTTTTCGGTGGCTGCCCTCAATAATGCAGCAGGATTCATTATTCATTTCGTCATCATTTTCATGTTCAAAAGACATTCCATCACCTCATTTTTTGTCATTATATCATACCCCCCTATCGTAAAGCGATAGCACAATCTAATTCCTAAAAAAGAAAAACTGACACTAAATGTCAGTTTTATTTTGACCATAAAGTATTACCCAGTTTTTTTAACAGATTCTGTTATTTAATCCCGAGTTTTTCTTCCATAAATGTCTCTAATAATTTCAATTTGTTGTTTCCAATGCCAATTGGCAGACGCATATCCTCAGCTTCGTCAGCAAGTTTCATTTTCTTGATTTCCTCATGAAGAATTTCCATTTTATTGTCCAACATTGTAGCCATTTCGGCTGTTGTTTTTAATTCATCAAGCATTTTTTGAGGAACTGCTTTGTTATATTTATAATAAATTTTATGTTCTAAGCTTGCCCAAAAGTCCATGGCAATGGTACGAATTTGAATCTCAACAAAGGTTAATTCCTCACGATCGGACATGAATATCGGAATTTCCACAATCATATGCAAGCTTTGATAACCATTTGGCTTTGGATTTTTTATATAGTCCTTATATCCTAGAATTTGAATGTCTTTTTGATTGGCAATCATGCAGCTTATTTCATAAATATCAGAAATAAACGAACAGGTTATTCTTATACCTGCTATATCTTTAATATTTTCCTTCATAGCATCTAGGTTGAAATCCAACCCTTTTCGCTGAACTTTTCTAAAGATACTTTCAGGTGATTTTAATCGTGTTTTAACATGTTCTATTGGATTATAATCATGAATATAATTAAATTCATCTTTAAGTATATTAATTTTTGTGGTCATTTCATCTAAAGCAAATTTATATGCCATCATAAAACGAGTCAATTCAATTTTGATTGCTTTTAAATCCTTCATATCAAGGGTCTTTTCCATTCCTATCACTTACATCCTTTCGGAAATCGTCACTCTTCTTTTGTTACAGTTTCATTTGTGTGTAATTGTTTCATGACTTCTGGTGGAAAAATTAAACGGCATATCACCTTAGCTACTTCACGATAATCTGTCTGATTCCCACATTGTTTCATTTTCTCATGGGCATGCTCGGCCAAAATCATCACCGACCAAGTAACGGTATTTAAATCTAAATCTTTCCAAGTTAACTCATTATCGTATGCCCTTTTTAATCCTGAAAGAATCCTGGTAAAAATCTTTCGTTTTGCGGCTTGTAATACCTCAGCAAATTCTTTATCTTTAGCTAGTAATTCAGGAACAAGTCGCTGCATGCCCGTCTTTTTAAGACGCTCATCATGCAGTTCTAATAGTGAAGCTAACATACTTTCTGGATTTGAAACACCCCATTTTGGTTCAGGCGGCATTAACATCTCAATTTGATTCTCTAACAAAGACATTAATAGCTGTCGTTTATCCGAAAAGTACCGATAAAAGGTCCCGGTTGCAACCCCTGCATGTGCGGCGATTTCCTTTGCTGTTGTATGCTCAAATCCTTTTGAAATAAATAATTCATGACCACTTTTTAATAACAAATCCCTTTTTATTTGGGCACGTTCCTGCTTTGGAATTTTGGGAAACTCACCAACCAGCTGGTCTTCTCGGTCTGACATTTTTCTCACCTCATACCTAGTATACCACAAAAAATAAATATTGAACCATAGTTCATGTTTCCATTGACAGACTCACTTTAACATGTAATACTTGAACTATAGTTCATGTTATTTCAATCTATGTTCACACCCCTTTGCAGTCGATTGTAAATAACATGAACAAATTATATATTTTTTGATTTTCTGAGACTTTTTACTCGCTTTTTTTGTTTTTATTCATATATAATATTTTATAATTAACTTTGGAAGGTGTTGATTAATATGGCAAATCAATCTGATAAAAAGGATATCTCAATCAACTCAAGTGTTTCACTAAAGGGAATTGTAAAAGCCATTTTCAACGATACCGTGCACGTACAAATTGGCGGCAAGATTATTACACTGCCAAAAGCTGATTTCATGTTAGATAAATCTATGAATTAAAAGAATTTTATTCGCAACCCATAACAAGTAAGCCCATTGCTGCAAATGCAATGGGCTTTCTTATGTGGAGATAAAGACATTACAAGCTCTTATTGGGAGGATATGGCTCCTATTTTAAGAACGTAAGAGTTATATTCACGAGTATCCATGTCACGAAAGCTGACAGCCAGATATGCTGTTTTTTCGACTTTGTATGGAAATATTTGCAGTGCTATCATTGTAATTGTGTTACCAATAAAGCCGTTAATACGGTAAAAACCGGAGGGATTCATTATCCATTATTTGAAACTAAAGTATACAAATGAAATGGAAAAAGCGATGTTGAGTGCACACGGAGTATGTTATGAAGAGTATAAACGAAAATTAAATGTGAGAATGGAAGTTGAAAAGCGGCGTGAGCTGGATTATTTAATCAGCAAACGGCTTAGCGCCGATTTTGACGGAAGAATACACGGTTGATATATAAGAGGAGCTTCCATAACGGAAGCTCCTTATTCTTTAACGTAATAGGTTAATCGTTCTATAATTTGGTCTTGTGATCATGCGCATAAGATAAGCAGATTGAGTAGGATTCTCTTTTCTCTTTCCATTTAAGAAGTTAATAATGGTCTTAGAATCTCTTATTCCAATTCCATGCCCAAAGAATTTATCATGACCAAAAAAGATTACATTTTCAGCCCTCCACCACGGCTGTTTTGGGTCAAAATCTGGATTTTTGAAATGTAAGACATCACCAATGAGGAAATCCTCCCCATCTTTTTGATATACAGGAAGATCCTCATCAAATTGCCAATCCATTAAATATAGATTATTAAAATACGTATTAAATGCCCTTGGTCCAATGGTATACAGGGCAGCGATGTACAAAACAATCGCGATTGCTGTAGCGCATTCAAAAGCATATAACTTCCCATTTTTCACTATATCCTCAATTCCTTCAGAGGGATTGAACCCCTCACGTAAAAGAAACCCTCCGTTCGGCAATCGATACCAGTATTTTCTGTTAGGAAAAGAATAAGCGAAGGTAGTAAACTTCGCACCACTTTTATCTAAGGCCGTTGCAGCCTTAATTGTATTTCCTCGGAATAATAATTCAAATTTCAATTGTTGTAGAGACGAGTAATAATAAACCACATGATAACTCACCATTTGCTTCAAAATTGCCCTTTGCTCATTATTCGTAATTTCTTTTTGGAGATCCTCAAGCCCAACAATCACACCATTTATACTAATCATTTGATACCTCCTTTCTACACCATATGAGCCTTTTCCTAGTTACATGCAGAAGGCAGCAAGAAAAGAGCCAGATTCCTATGGTATAGGAACTGGCCCCCAAATTCTTTGTTATCTGTTACGGATAGTAACCGGTACGTTCGATAGTTTTCCACCAGAAGTGGATACTATATTGATGGTATCACCTGGTTTATAAGAAGTTACTCCCCTGCTAGTGATACTCCATTTTCCATCAGATAAGACTATTGCGCTATACGGTTGATTTCCTACTAATACCGTGACATTCACTCCCGGTCCAAATACATCACTTGTTCCGACAACCTTTAGCGTACTTGTACTTGTTGCAAAGGAAACTTCCGAAGTCATTAGTTTATCTGGCTCTGGTGTAATCGTAACAATAGATTCATTGGTTGACGATTTACCATCATTGCCGGTAACCGTTAATTTAAAGCTGACTGGAATAAACTTTTTAGGGAACGTGAACGTTGGTTTTGCAGGATTAACCAAATTAAGTTGAACTTCTGGACCGCTAACCTGATCCCATTTGTATGTCGCTGCATTAATGGAAGCACTTCCGTCCAAGGTCACCAATGAGCCCTGTTTAACAGTTTGAGCTTTCCCCGGATTTGCGATTGCCGGTTCAGTTGTAATTTCCACTGGCACTGTTGTGGTGCCCTCTTCATCAGATTTTATGGTAATCGTTGGTGGTACAAATTTCGGGTTACTAATTGCCAATGTTCCGGAATCTGGAATCGTTCTATCTAAATTTCCTGAATTATCAATCATTTTGTTCGATCCATGTACCGTTAATGTTGGGTTATTTCCTTTATCACTAGATGAAGCAGTTATAAATAGAGTTTTAGAATTTGTATCATATTTAGCAGTAGCGGATATGTAATCCACTAAGGGAAAACATCATTCCGAAAGGATCATGATCACCATATTTGTTATAGACAATGTCCCTCATAAATGCAGTAATATCAAATTTTCTTACTAATGCACGAGGAGGACAAGGATTACCAGGTGTTCGCGCCTTTGGTGGTTTTGTTCCATTTTTCTTCATCTGACTTACTCTCCAAGGGACAGCAGACGATTTCAATTGCGGACGATCTGGCAGTTTTTGTAGAATTGGAGTTTTTTCTCCCCAAACCCTGACAAAGCCCCATAATCCACTCCACAAGTCTTCGATGGGCTGAGATGACCATAGATAATCACGTTGCTGGACACCAACAGGGTTTGGTTGAATATCCATGGTAAATTGTTCAGATGTACCAATTGTCTGGGTAGAAGTTAATTCCGAATCCTCAACTCCGGATTCACGCTTCCACGCTAATCCGTGCAAATTAAAATTATGCTGTGTCTCATGTGCACCTTGGATTAAGCGTATTTTAATCGGATCCCCTGTATAACTTTGAATGATTGGTGTCTCGGGATCACCATGAACCCATGAACTAAACGTATAAGCCGGGTCAGCATTGTTTCTGCGGAAAAAAGGTGTATTTGAATAATTCACACTTGCATACCCATGTGCGTGTTTGAAATTTGCTGGATCTGTCTCTAATGGGAGTGGGTCTCCATTTTTATCCCAAAGTCTTGCGAAATCATGATAAATAAGAACTTGTTCGCGGAAATCTTCTTTTTCAGGGTGAACAATCATCGCTTCCGTACCAGATTTTATTTCCCTGCCCGTCTGCGGGTCCAGCCATTTTGAGCCTTTAGGTTCGACTATTAAGGCACCAAAAGTCCCGTGAAATCCCTTTTCCCCAGCAGACATATGGTCATGAAAAAAGATTGAGCCTTCTTCATCTGCATACCAGCGATAACGGATTTTTTCTCCTGGCTCCGTACCTTGATTGTAGTTCCACCCGACAGTTGTTCCATCAGAACCTAACGGGTCGTAAGCCACAAAATGAATGTGTATCGACAGTGCATTCGGCTCATTGGCATTGAATAAGTGGTTTTCTAATGTAACCTCCACACAATCTCCCTGATTTGCCCGTATGGCAAGTGGACGTGGTCTAATTTCTCCATGCAGCACCTTCTGCTCATCTTCTGCCAGGACATACATTCGTCCTTCCTTATCACGATCACCTGCATTGTTGTATACAATTTCTGTTTGTATTCCGACAATGTCATATTTTCGAATAGGAGCATCCTTCGGACAGCGATCAAAATTAGGTGCTCCTGGTAAGAGCGCACCTAGAGCTGCTTTTTCTGACTCTGTGGCTGGACGCAATTCTGGGTCTGGCGGTTTTGGAGCACGTTTGCCTATTTCACCAGGTATATAACTTGGAAAACCTGGGTTTTGTTCGGTTGCACTGGTTGGTGCTTCCCTATCTGCTAATGGCAGCAAGTCATCCTGTGCTTTGTCGAATACCCTCATTAACCCCCACATGCCTTCTAAATAATGTGGGAACAAATGACAATGCCATAAGTAATCCCCGGGTGCCCCGGTTTTCGCTTTGTCATAACCAGCACCAAAAGCTAATTCAGCCGTTTGGGTATCTCCAATATTCAACGTATCTGAGTCAACCGTGTTTGTTTTCTTCGTATCACTTTTCCACCGGTGACCATGAAGGTGAAAAACATGGTTTTCATCGCTATTTGCTCCAATGACCCGGTATCTAACTGGGTCACCAACATAAGCTCTAGTAATAGGCGTAGCCGGGTCACCAAAAACCCAGGATGAATAAAACATGGTTGCATCTTTACCATCCTCACCCATTGTGTTTTTCAAGCGTTCATCCATTGGTTCTGCACGATAGTTTACTGCATAAAGTTCTTTTTCATTTGGATCCTCTACATGGGGTTCCTCTTCATGAGGTACCTCCCCTTCTCCCTCGTGTTCTTCCTCTTCAGGGGTTCCAGGAGGTGGAGGGGTACCAAATTGAGCACTAATCCCATCATGAAAAAACAAAGTAAACTCCCGAAAATCAGGTTTGTCAGGTAAATGGATATCAGCATATAAACCGCTGGTTAACTCTTCCCCTGTTACAGGGTCAGTCCATGTCGCCCCTTTTGGTTCAACGATTAACGCCCCAAATAAACCATCACCCATTGTCCCCCTGCCGCCAGTTGGATCGGTGAAGTAAGTGAGATCGGCACCATTGTAGAAAAAGAAGGTTCCTTCATCCCCAGCATTCCACGTGTATTTTATTTCTGTGTTTGGTGCAACAGTTGAATCAGGATTATATCCTGTCGATGTTCCATCAGATCCCCTAACGTCATATCTAACCCCTTCAATATGAATGGATGCCTTCTCACTCAATTGATTATGAAAGGAAACTTGAATACAATCACCTTTATTTGCACGGAGTGCCAGCGGCTGGATTTCCTTGACCGGTTTTCCTGGATTCTCAGCAATAGCCTGTCGAATTTTCTCAACATCTTCTTGTAAGGCATATATTTTTGCCTTTGGGTCATGGTCGCCAAATTTGTTGTAGACCATATCTACCTGTATCGCTGCAATATTAAAATTACGAATAGGTGCGCCTTTAAGACATTTCTCGTTTGGCATATCTAAACCAGCCAATGAAATGGGTGCGGTTTTTAGTTGTGCTGTATTCGTTTGAATAATTGCTTCGCTTGATAGACTATTTGTAGTGGGGACTTCTTTTGAAGGAGACTTATTAGCAGTTTTTATGATACGTTGATTACTGGAATATTGCTTTATGGTAGTCTTTGATACTGTGACAGATTTTAGTTTATCAAATGCGAGGGCTTGTTTTAATTCTGATGAATGAATAATTAAAACAACTGATAGTGATACAATCGAAAATAGGAATAGGAAACTGAATAATAGTAAAATTGACTTCTTTTGCTTCAACCTTTGTACCCCTTTCATTTTCCCACTAGTATGTAAGTCACGGTTTCGTGCTGCTATAGATGTTATGTCCATGTCAAATGTAATATTACTTCATTTCATCCTCACACTCTTTTACCCTAAATGAATAGTAAAAAACAGAGCAGCGCCCGACCCCTGCTCAAATGATTGGATATAGAACACAAGAAAACATCAAGCCTAAGTATAAGGTGAGAATGAAACAACCCCCAAATACAGTGGCAAAAACCGGGCTCATACTTTTATAACTCACAAATATTAACAACAAAAATAGAAGTGCAGTTGATACCAAAATGATAGATAAGAAGGTTGGTGCGAATTCAATTTCTATCGGCACATGAAGATTCTTTGCAAACAGCCAATCTACCCATGTTGGTGCTGTGGCTGCTTGTGTTGCATAGACCATTTCATAAGGTGGTGACAATGTGCCCATGACAGCTGTAAAGAAAAATACAAATAAAAGAATGACGCTTTCGGCTTTTAACCAATTTCGGGGATCATAATGCGAGGTTATTGAAACTCTTTTTACTAATATCCCATTAATGAAGGCGAACATAATAATAGGAACGATACTTATGTGCTTGAACAATAACATACGTCCGTATGGTGTTGCCCAGCCATTTACATACTCTGCGGGCTTCTCAAGGGTAAACATAATGACAAATCCTGTTGCAAAAATATTTATCATACATACTACTGCCAACGGTGAAAACCATTCTAGGAACTCAGACCAATGTCCTCTAACTTTAGAAAACCAAGATACCTGAAGGACGACACCCACCCAAATCGTTACCATAAGGAAGTGGGTGGTGTGAGAAAAAAGGCCAACTACAAAAGATTGAGTTGATACATGACTGCTATAACCAATGGTGATCATCATCAAAACAATCCAGAATGTCTGTAAATATTTAGAACGATTTAGATACAAGCTTATCCATAGGAAAATAGTAAACACTGAGTTAAACAGCCATCCCTGCCCAATTTGGAAATGCATCAAAACAGAGGCAGC
This sequence comes from Bacillus sp. 7884-1, assembly GCF_002272245.1. GTDB lineage: Bacteria > Bacillota > Bacilli > Bacillales > Cytobacillaceae > Neobacillus. The sequence goes on from NZ_NPDD01000224.1 coordinate 10,080, forward strand.
GGCAGCAGCAAACCCGACGGATTCATCAAAATACAATATTAAAGTGAACACAGGCACAAAAGTAAAAAGTATAATCCCTAGCGTACAGATAAGTAAAAATGGCTTCGGAAGTTGAATAGTTGGTTTTTTCGTATCCGGAACAAATTGGAGGACAACATGACCAACCAAAATCGAAAACAATAGATAATTACCTAAGTCTGCAATAGGCGCTAATAGGTTCATATTTTCACCATCCATATTCCATAGGATGAAATAAGATTACGAACACACATATCACAAGCAGGCTGAATTTTTTTCAAGATGAGCCTCCTTTTGTTTTTATATCATTACTATTCAATGGAAAATATTAATATCACATCCAACCATCAAAAATAGTACTTTAGATGCAAAACTATTACACTATATATTAAGTGAAAACTTCCAAAACACCTCTATAAATTGTTCGACAAATACCAACGTGATTTATTATAAAAATATAATTTGTACAATCATAGGACACTAACCACCCTTTATTCGTCAAAAAAAAGACCACAGGAACACCTGGGTCTTTTTACTGTTAGGTTAAGCTATAGATTCATGTTTCATTAATTTAACAATTTCTAATAATTTAATATGATAACCATCGATTTCTAGTACTTTAAATTCGTAATCACCATATTTAACTTTATCACCTTCGACAACGTCCATTTTCTCAGATAGAATCCAGCCGCCAATGGTATCCATCTCATCTTCCTGGATGTCTAAACCGAATAAATCATTTACTTCATCTATTAAAACTTTTCCGTCGACCACGGTTTTATTTTCGCTGATTTTGTTGATATCCGGGACTTCATCTTCGTCAAATTCATCGCGAATTTCTCCGACAATTTCTTCAAGAATATCTTCAACTGTCACCAAACCTGCAGTACCACCGTATTCATCCATTAGAATTGCCATATGAACACGTTCTTTTTGCATTTTAACTAATAAATCATGGATGGCAATCGATTCAATGACCTGGATAACAGGACGGGTATATTCATCAATGGGTGTATCAAGGTTTTTACCACTAATATAATCTGTTAGTACTTCTTTCATATTCAGCATACCAACAATGTTATCCTTTTCACCATCAATGACTGGGTACCTTGTATAATTTTCTACCTTCACAATTTCTAGACATTCTGCTAGTGTTTGTGATCGATCAAATACAACAATTTCAGTACGAGGAACCATTATTTCTTTTGCAATACGATCATCAAATTCAAAGATATTGTTCACATATTTGTATTCAGACTGATTGATTTCCCCGCTCTTGTAGCTTTCAGAGATAATTAATTGCAGCTCTTCCTCTGAGTGTGCTTCTTCATGTTCAGAAGCAGGTTTTAATCCAAAGAACCCAACGATTATACGTGCTGATCCATTTAATACTTTAATAAAAGGATACATAAGCTTATAGAAGATAATCATAGGTTTTGCAAATATCAACGTTACAGCCTCGGCTTTATTAATCGCAATTGTTTTCGGAGCAAGTTCACCTACCACAACATGAATAAAGGTTACTGACGCAAAAGCAATGATAAAGGACAAGATACCAGCTGCTGATTCAGCTATGTTAAATTTAGTAAACAAGGGGTGAAGCATGTGTTCCACAGTTGGTTCACCCAACCAACCTAATCCTAAAGCTGTTACAGTAATACCTAATTGACACGCTGATAAATATTCATCTAAATTTGAAACAATTTTCTTAGCTGCAATTGCTTTTTTATTGCCTTCTGATACTAGCTGATCAATTCGTGTACTACGGATTTTTACAATGGCAAATTCGAAAGACACGAAGAATGCCGTAAAAGCAATTAAAATTGCAATTACAATCAAGTTTATTATGGTCAATGGTCTCCTTACTCAAAGTGTGAGTAAGGAATACACCTCCTGGTTTTTGTAAATATAAGTTTAACTTAGTAATAATAATAATGTTTGGGCTAATGGAACACCTTGGGAAGAGAGTTTATTCACAACCATTTCTTTTTGATTGCCGTTTAGTTTTTGAAGTATAGGTTCGATTGCTTCAATTTCTTCTTTAAGATGATGCATTAAGATTCCAATTTGTTCAAAATGTTTATCTACTTTTTGTTTATCAACACAATCCTTCGTCTTAATTAATTCAATGGAAGACTTAATCTCTTCAAGTGGCATATTAAGATTTTTATAATGTTCAATTAAATGCATAATTTGGATGCTGTCTTCTCCATACAATCGATAATTAGAATCCGTCCGAATAGGGTTAAGTAAGCCTATTTGGGTGTAGTAATCGATTGTTCTTTTGGAGAGATTCATTAACTTGGCTATTTCACCGATACGATACAACTTCCCAACCTACTCACCCCTCTCTACAATACTATTAATATATCATGCAGAAAGTGTACAGTCAACGTATTAGTTACTCTAAAAAACAAACCGTTCCTATTGAATAAGAACGGTTTTAATTATTAAATACCTTGATTAAAAATATCAGTTAATACTGGTACGATTTGTTTTTTACGGGATACAACACCCTTTAATACTGCAGTGTTATTCTCCAAGGTAACATTATATGCCTTTTCAACAGCGCTCGTTTTACTTCCTAAAGCTAAACCAACAGAGTCATTCGTTAAGATATCTGTAACCACAAATAAGAATAAATCTAAGTTCTTTTCTTCGATTTTTTTCGAAATAGCAGCTTCTAATTCCTCTTGGCGAGCAAGTACCTCAGCTGTATCAACTGCATTTACTTGTGCAATTTCAACTTTGCTTGATCCCATGTCGAATTCTTTTGCATCAAGTGAAATTAATTGTTCAATTGTTTTGTCACTTAAATCTGCACCAGCTTTTAGCATTTCTAAGCCATACTTCTGCGCATCAACACCAGCAATTTCTGCTAATTCTTTTGCTGCTGCTACATCCTCTGCTGTACAAGTTGGCGATTTAAACAATAATGAGTCAGAAATAATCGCGGACAGCATAAGCCCAGCAATTTCTTTTTTGATTTCTTTACCATTTTCTTTATACATCTTATTCAAAATCGTTGCTGTACAGCCTACAGGCTCACAACGGTAATATAATGGATCGCTTGTTTCAAAGTTTGCAATACGGTGGTGATCGATTACCTCTAAAACTCGGACTTCATTGATATCATTCGCACTTTGCTGGCGCTCATTGTGGTCGACCAAAATAACTGAATTGACTTCAGCTGCTACCTTTTCAACTAAGCGTGGGACCTCCGCATTAAAATGGTTCAGAGCGTATTGCGTTTCACCATTAACGTCTCCAAGACGTATTGGTTCAACATCCATACCAAGTTGTTTCTTCAAATCTGCGTAAGCAATCGCAGAACAAATAGTATCTGTGTCAGGGTTTTTGTGACCAAAAATAAGTACTTTTTCCATTGTTAAAACTCCTAATCGTATTAAAATATGTAGACAAGCTCCATTACTGAGTTTGACCCTAACGAAAATTATATATGATTCTTTACTAGTATTCAAAAAAAATATAGTGTCGTAATAAAATCAGAACAGGGCACCATATCCATTATGGTACCCTGTTCGCAGACTTTGACAATCAAAATTTATTTTACTCCAAGTGGTACAACTCTTTGTCCAATTGCCGCAATTAATTCTTTAGGTATTGGGAAGCTTAGAGCTGCTGGATCTTTCATCACCGCAGGAATCGTCTGTTCGAGATTTTCTTCGGTGATATTAAACTGCTTAAAATCAGCAGGAAGACCGACTTTATGCTGCAATAAACGAATCTTTTCTACTACTTTGGCTAATGCCGTTTCATCACTATCACCTTTCACCTCGACATCCAAGGCCGCAGCAAGTTCATTCACTTTTGGAAAGTATAATGAAGGAACCATTTCCATGACCACTGGAAGGAAGACAGCATTGGCCAAGCCATGTGGAATCCGGAACAATGCACCATAGGCGTGGGCCAAATTATGCACTGGAATAGCATTCAAAGCAAAGCTAAAAGCAGTAATACCCATTAAGCTTGCCTGCAGTAAATCCATCCGAGCAGCGATATTCGTTCCTTCTGACACTGCCACTGGAAGATTTTTTTCAATTAACCTAATTGCATGCAGTGCATAGGCATCAGTCAGAGCAGTCGCTGTCGGCGAGGCAAATGCTTCAATGGCATGGGTTAAGGCGTCAAACCCAGTAAAGGCTGTGATAAACGGCGGTAGACCAAGTGTTAATTCAGGATCAAGAATTGCCATATCCGCATTAATGAATGGGTTAATAATATTTGTCTTCATTTGGATATCTTCATTGAAAATAACTGCAATTGGAGAAACTTCAGACCCAGTTCCTGCTGTAGTCGGAATCGCTATATGTGGAATCGGGATAAAGTTTGCCTTTGGAAATTGTTCGTATAAAAGCCCTCCAGGAATTGCTTCCTTAATATCCGATAATCCTTTATGAAGTGCATATTTAACACCTTTAACAGTATCTAAAACACTACCTCCGCCAACTGCTAGCAGGGCATCTCCGCCTACCTCTTTTACATAACGGACTGCATCATTAATACAGCGGCTTTCTGCATCCTGCGTAATATCAAGATATTGACCGACCAGCTGAGGACCGCTGCCATGACCCGTTAAGTTAAAGATTTCTGCAACCTTTTCAACAACACCTGCTTTTTCTAACCCTCTGTCACTTAAAAGAACGACTCTTTTCGCACCTAGGCCAGCAAACAAGCTAGGTACCATTGCCCGTGAATTCGAACCACTGTATATTCCAGTGCGAAGCATAAACTGTGATAAGGAAGTTTTCATTATCTTCTTCACCTCTTCATTAGTTTTGGCCAAATAGAATTCCATACCAGTTGCGTTTCTCAAGCTCTGGAGCCATCGATGCGTGAACATGCTTTGTTTGTGTATAGGCGTCTAATGATTGCTGACCCATTTCTCTGCCAATGCCGCTCTGCTTATATCCGCCAAATGGTGCATCGCTTCTAAGCATATGCCAGTCATTAATCCAAACGACACCAGTCTGCAATTTCCTTGCAACCTCATAGGCTTTATTGACATCCCGTGTCCAAACACCAGCTGCCAATCCATAAATACTATCATTGGCCATCTTAATGGCTTCGTCTAATTCGGAATAACGGATTACACATAATACAGGTCCAAAAATTTCTTCCTGAGCAATTTTCATATCATTGGTCACATTGGTGAAAATGGTGGGTTCAACAAAGTATCCATCCTCGCATCCAGCTACTTCCACTTCTTTCCCACCGCAGACAAGGGTGGCTCCTTCTTGTTTACCAGCCTCAATGTATGAAAGGATGGTTTCTTTTTGCTTTTTTGAAATGACAGGACCTACGTCCGTCGCAGGATCGAGTGGGTTTCCGAGCTTCAACTTACTTGTTAATCCGACAAGTCCGGCAACAACTTGATCATATAAGGAATCTGGAACAAATAAACGAGTTCCACTTTCACATAGCTGACCAGAATGTAAGAACACTCCAAAGAGACTTCCAGGAAGGGCAATGCTGAGGTCTGCATCCTCTAAAAGAATGTTTGGTGATTTTCCTCCAAGCTCTAAAGTTGTATTTTTAATACTTTCAGAAGCCAAACTCATGATTATCCTGCCTACTTCTGTAGAGCCAGTGAATGCTACCTTGTCAACCTTTGGATGGCGAACTAATGCTTCGCCAATTTCAGCCCCAGGACCTGTTACTACGTTAATGACTCCAGGTGGGACTACCTTTGAAATCAATTCAGCCAGCTTTAAGGTGGATAATGGCGTATAGCTTGCAGGCTTAATGACCACTGTATTTCCCATTGCTAATGCAGGGGCGATTTTCCAGGTTGCAATGACCATCGGTAGATTCCACGGTGTTATTGCTGCACAGACTCCAATTGGCTCACGCCAGATAAAATTATGTGCCGGACCTGGAAATGGCGGTACTGGCAAGGTTTCAGAGAATGGATATTCTAATGTAAAGTTCGCCAATGTTTGGAAAAGGTCAACCATTTGTAAAATATCACTGTTGCCAATCCGGCGAACGGTACCGCCGGAACTAATCGCTTCTAAATAGGCTAGCTCTTCGGCATGTTCAGCAATTTGATAAGAAATAGCATATAGAACTTTAGCCCGTTCTTTCGGGTTCATGTTTTTCCATTCGGTGTTGTCAAACGCCTCCCTTGCCGCCATAACTGCAGTATCAACATCGGCCACGGTGCCTTTTGCTACTTTCGCAACAAGCTCTCCTGTTGCAGGGTTAAAGACATCAAAGGTTTCTTGAGTGCTTGCAGATTCCCACTTTCCATTAATAAACAGCGGAAAACTTTGAACTTCAACTTTTACTGCCATGCTAATTCCTCCTTTTTATAAAACCCCTAATTCACTTTCTGAGAATCTATAAATCTCTTCGATTTTTTTTCCTTTTGCTCGTGCTAGTATTTCCATTCGAACTGACAGCTGTTTAAGGGTGAAATCCATGACCAATGCTGGATCACCGCCGAATGCACTTACCTCCCTTCCTGCTATTCCTTCCTCATTTAATCTAAGAGATAAAGGAGTCAGTTCAGTCATTTTCGCAGCAACAAAATCAAAGAGATGAGGGTGTTCACAAATTAATCGTTGAAGCAGAAAGGTGCCATAGCCTATATGCCGGGACTCATCCTTTTTCAAATTCCCAATGCCCTCTAAGAGACCAGGCATGATATTAGCCGTTTCTAACGCTTGGTAAAAAGAATAATAACCTGTTTCTGCTAAGACACCTTCAACAAACATGTTATAAACAACGGAGGCTTCTGCAATGGCTTCTGGAGATTGGTCCGTCACAAGACGTTCCATCGTGGTTGGAAGGATTTCATAGAAGATTTTTTTATACGAATCTGTATGGAAATGGGATAAGTCCCCTCTTTCGCCGATGGCATTCAATACAAGCCGGAAAAACTCTGTATGTTTGGCTTCTTCATATAAGAACGTAGTTAAGAACATTTCTTCTTCAAGACGTCCTTCTTTTGCGATTGCCATGATTAGCGGAAGTAAATCCAGCGTCACGGCTTCTTCCCCAGCTTGAAACTGTGAAATCAGACGAAGAATATCTTCCTTTTGTTCATAATTGAGGGTTTTCCAGTCTCTAGCATCCTGACTAAAATCAATGTCTGCTGGATTCCAGGTTCCTAATCTTTTCGCCTTTTGATATAAACGAAACGGGAATGAATCTTCTAATAAACCTCTTTTACTTGTCGTTAATATTTTTCTCTCTGTCATGTTTGACCTCCTAGTTAACTTTACTTTATCTCTTGTTCAGCCACCGTTTTTCGCAAATGTGTTTTTAAAATCTTTCCGACGCCGTTCCGCGGCAGAGTATCTAGAAAAACAATTCTCCGTGGAGTTTTGTTTTTTGCTAAATGCTCCTGACAATAACCGATTAATTCCTCTTCCCTTACAATTGCACCTGGTTTAACAACAACACAGGCAACCATTTCTTCTCCCATCTTTTCGTCTGGAATGCCTACCACTGCCACTTCCGAAACAGCTTCATGCGCATTCAGAATCTCTTCGACATCACGAGGATAGACATTAAATCCACCACGAATAATTAAGTCCTTTTTGCGGTCAACAATATAAACATACCCCTCATCATCCATTCGTGCCATATCACCTGTATGTAACCAGGAATCAATCAGGACCCGTCTTGATTCATCGACATTTTGATAATACCCTGGTGTTACGTTTTCACCGTGGACACAAAGCTCACCAACCTCACCACATGCTACCTCGTCTCCATGGTCATCGATAATTTTCACCTCAACTCCCGGAATAGGAATTCCAACGGAGCCAGGTTTTATCTCAATACCATCTTTATGAGACGTTACAATTGGTGCAGCCTCCGATAAACCGTAGCCTTCATAAACCTTGGCACCAAACTTTTTTTCAAAAACATGCAGCAAGGCGACAGGGAGCGGTGCCGAACCTGAACTAACTGATTCGAGACTAGAGGTGTTAAATTGGTCTGCACCAGGATATGAGACTAAAGCATGAATCATCGCCGGTACAGCCGAAAAAGTCTTCACTTCATATTTCTCGATTGCTTTAAATATTGCTTCTGTGTCAAAGCTAGAAAAAATAACAATAGAACTCCCCATTAATAAGCAAATATTTGAGATAGTAAGCCCGTAAACATGCGCAAGTGGAAGAACTCCAAGTGTGGTTCCCCGTTCAAGTTCATTGTGTTTAGCCGAATTTTCAGCATTACTGGTTAAATTTTTATGGGTTAGCAGAACCCCTTTTGGATTACCAGTAGTACCGGATGTGTAGAGTATTACGGCTGTATCATCATCCTTTACCATTTGAGTAGTATTGAAAGAATTCTCAGCCTTTACATCATAAAAATTCAAGCTTCGATCATTGGAAGGCTGGTCAACTGCAACAACAATTGGTTTGGAATCCAAACCTTCAAGAGCTTTCTCTACATTTCCTATAACAAGTGAAGATGTAATTACTACTTTAGCACCGGAATTCAAAGTGATATAATGCAGTTCTTTCGGGTGGAGTGTGAACATTACAGGAACGATAATCGCGCCCGCTCTGGTAATGCCCTGATATGCAAAAATAACTTCTGGACAGTTTGGCATACAAACAATTACTCTATCTCCCACTAAAATACCAAGCTGCTTAAGACCTCCTGCAAATTGGTCTGCATACATTTTTGTTTCAATGTTTGTATATTGACTTTCTTTAAAATACAAAAAAGGATACTCGCCAAACTGATTGATGTTTGTTTCTAGCAATTCACCTAGTCTCACAACATCCTCTCCTTATTAAAGAATCTTTTCGAAAAAATAGAATGCCACACAAGAATCCCCTCTTGGCTTTAATAAAAATCAAGAGGGTCACTTGTATAGATATAGCTAGGTCTAACAAACTATTCCTATTAATCTACTTTAATTGGTACTATTTTTCCGTCTTCTAAAGCAGCAACTGACAAGTCAAATTCAAATCCGCCATCATCACCAATTTTTTCTACAACATAGATTTTTTTATCATCTGGCAAATTGTCTAAACCGGCTTGAATATTAGCGCGTATTTTTTCAACATCATCCACTGACCCAGCAGCTTTCATAGCCTCAACAAACACATGCATGCCAATATAGTTTAGCCCTGCTTCTGACCCAGGATTTTCACCATATTTTTCATTGTATCGCTTTACAAAATCAGGTATCGCAGCTTCCTGTGAATCGACAAGCGGCATAACACCAATGGAACCATTCAATAAATCATAAGATCCTGTTACTGCCTTCATTTCATCAAATTTCGCCTGATCCATAACGATGAATCCGCCCCTAAAGCCAAGTTCTTTAGCTTGTTTGGCTACTTTGGCTGTTGGCTCAGAGGCTCCGCCAATAAATAGTACATCTGGCTTTTCTTTCAAAGCATTCGTTAAAATGGTGAAGAAATCTGTTTCCTTTGAAAAGTCAATTGCAGAATCGTAAACAACCTTTCCGCCTTCTTTTTCCCAGAATGTCTTTAAGTTCGTGGCCCAGTCTTTACCATATTGAGAAGCAGTTGGTAGAAAGGCAACGTTCTTACCAAAGTTATCCATTGCATACTCGGTGAATGGCTGTAAATATCCATCATAACGAGGCGGTATTCGGACAGTTAATTTATTACCAACTTCCGTTATTTGTGGTTCGCTTGAATATGCTCCAATGATAAATTTATCTAGTTGATTAAATACTTGAAGGGCAAAGATACCACCGCTATGTGGCGTAAAAATAATCGGTGGTTTATTTTCTTGAACTAATCTTTTTGCGTTTGCTCCTGCTTCATTTGGCAGATATTTATCGTCTAAGGAAACGACATTTAACTTGTACTTCTTGCCATTAACCTCAAAACCGCCAGCAGCATTCACTTCATCAGCTGCCATTTTCACACCATTTAACGTCCGCTCACCATAAAAGGCAGCCGGTCCGCTTAATGGTCCCGTATACCCAATGTTCACAGTTCCTACATCTTCACTCTTATTATCATCTTCTTTGTCATCATTTTCCCCTGATGTATTGGAAGAACTATTGCAGGCTGCTAAGCTGAAAATTAATACGAATATCATACTGAACATAAAAAGCCACTTCATTTTTTTCATGGTTTTCCCCCTCGTATTTTCATAAAATTTTCAGTCGCAAAACGTGGTGAATGTGAACATCACCCCCTTAGAAGGCAAACAAATTTTAAGCTCCTATGTACGCCTTCCTAACCTCATCATTAGCAAATAACTCTTCTGAAGTCCCTTGAAGGACAATAGAGCCATTTTCAAAAACATAGCCGTTATCAGCTATTTTTAAGGCTGCATTGGCATTTTGCTCTGCCAACAGTATCGTCGTACCCTCTCGATTTATTTGCTGGATGACATCAAACATTTGCTCCACAATTAACGGAGCAAGTCCTACTGATGGTTCATCGAGCAGCATCAGCTTTGGTTTTGACATTAAGGCCCTGCCGATGGCTAACATTTGCTGCTGTCCACCGCTTAAGGAACCGGCAGCATCTTCCTTTTTATCACGGAGAATAGGAAATAGTTCATATACATGCTCCAAGGATTTTTTAATTTCGTCTTTCTTCCTTCTATGAACAAAAGCCCCCATCTTCAGGTTTTCATGAACAGTCATCGCTGGGAAAAGCTTTCTTCCCTCTGGACATTGACCGATTCCTAATTGAACAATTTTGTCAGCAGACACCTTGTTTAGCGATTTCCCCTCAAAAATGACATCACCTTCCGAAGGCTTGCTTAAGCCGCTTATCGTACGAAAGGTGGTGCTTTTCCCTGCGCCATTTGAACCTAATAAAACAATGATTTCACCTTCGTTAACGTGGATATTTATGTCATGCACAGCGGTAAAGCTGCCGTATTTGACAGAGATATTTTTCAAACTAAGCAATGGCACTACCTCCCAAATAAGCCTTTATTACCGCTTCATTATTCTGGATCTCTATTGGCTTCCCCTCGGCGATCTTTTCTCCATAATTCAATACCATAATATTGTCAGCAATCTTCATAATCATTTGCATCTTGTGCTCAATCAGACAGACCGTAACTCCTTTATCTGCTATCTTTCGCATTAATGCTGCCAAGCCTTCTGTTTCATCAGGATTGACTCCTGCCGCTGGTTCATCAAGAAAAATAATTTCAGGATTCGTCGCAAGTGCCAGTGCAAAGGCTGTTCTTTTTTTCTCCTCTTGTGTTAACCCTGCAACTGGTTTATTCGCAACCTTTTGCAAATCAACAAATTCAATAACCTCCATAGCTTTATCTCGACAGAGTGCTTCTTCAGACTTAAGGCGCTTCGTCCGAAATATCGCATCAAACAAATTAGACTTCGTCCTTAGCCGATGGCCGACAATAATATTATCCATTACTGTAGATTTCTCAAATAGATTTGTAGTTTGGAAGGTTCGTGCTACTCCCAGCTGCGCTATTTTATTTGCAGGTAATTTCGTAACTTCAATTCCTTTAAAAATCACCTGGCCAGAGCTTGGAGGATGAAATCCACTGATTAAGTTAAAAAAAGTAGACTTCCCAGCACCATTTGGGCCAATAATGGCATTAATTTTTCCTTGCTCTATTGCAAAATCAACATTATTTACTGCCACTAAGCCACCAAATCTCTTGGTTAACTTCTTCGTTTCCAAAAAGATCACGCTTACCCCTCCTTTACTTGTTTTTCCGGTAGATTCTTAACTTTGATGTTTGCATTATGAACCAAGGTTTTGCGCTTTTGACCCCAGGCAGCCACTGCCCCAACAATTCCCCGAGGATAAAAAATGATCAATAGTGTTAATACTGGACCGAAAACAAGCATCCGGTAATCCTGTAAAAACTGAAGACGCTGAGAAAGTACGACGATTAGCATTGTACCTACAATGGGGCCGCTTAAAGTACCAATACCACCGACAAGCAAATAGGTAAGAAAATCAAACACAATGGCAATTGAGCCGATATCCGGACCGATAAAACGAACAAAGGAGGCATAAAGTGCACCTGATAATCCTGCAATAACCGTTGAAATAACAAAGACCGTTAGTTTATTTTTCATCGTGGAAATCCCGATTGTCTGTGCCAAATCTTCACTATTGCGAATGGCGATATAGGTTCTGCCTGATAGGGAGTGAACGACACGATACATGATGAGAACAACAAGAAGAAGGAAAAACAATACTAAATAATAATGAGATTGCAGTGTCTCAAATGAAAGAGGTCCGATGTTCGCTGGTGCTGGAATTCCAATTAAACCACGTACACCCTCAGTTAGGCTGTCCCATTTATCAATAACGAGATAAATAATATAGCCGACACAAAGTGTGTAAATTGCAAAAAAGTGCTCTTTTGTTCTTAAGGAGATGAGTCCTGCAAAAAAACCTATTACTCCAGTAATGACAAGTGATAAAAAAAGAGCAGGCCAGAAATTCATTTCAGCTTTAACGGTTAACAACCCAAGTGAATAGGCACCAATGGCAAAGAAACCAGCATGTGCCAAGGATAGATAGCCGGTATAACCTGCGAGTAGATTTAGACCATAAACACCAATCATCCAAATATAGGAAAGTGTCATAACGTGAATGAAATAGTCGTTATTGCTGATTAAAGGAAAGACGAGAGCAAAAAGTATGAGTACTAGAATAACCATTTTTTGAATCTTCGACATTAGTGGCCCCCCTTTGAGAAAAGACCAGTAGGCTTAACAGAAAGAATAATAACAAGGAGCACAAAGGCTATAATGTCCTTGTAGTCATTGGAAATATAGGTTGCTCCTAAGCTTTCAGTAAACCCTAAAATATAGCCGCCTAAAATAGCTCCGGGAACACTTCCCATCCCACCGAGAATAATGATGACAAAAGCTTTTAAAATAACAAGTTGTCCCATTCCTGGAAATACTAAATTAATAGGCGCGCTCAAGGAGGCTGCTATCGCCGCTAAACCACCTGAAATCATGAAGGTGAGCATGGCAACTTTATTTGTGTTAATTCCAACAAGGTTTGCTCCCTCACGGTTTTGTGACATGGCAATAATCGCTGAACCGGTATAGGTTTTTTTTAAGAATAGTGTTAAAAGAATCATGACTACGATTGCGGCAATGACAATAAGCAAGCGCTGCATCGTGAATGTTAATCCTAAAATTTCTACTACCTGTCCATATGGAGTTGGCATGCTTTGGAACTCTGCTCCCCATACAAATTGAGCGAATGCTTCCAAGAATAAAAGAATACCAATGGCAGCAATCTTATCATGGATAGGTGGTGCCTCTCTGAGAGGATGGAAAACAAATCTTTCCATTAGAACTCCTAAAAATCCAACTACCAAAATAGATATGAAAATAGCAATCCAATAGTGTAAACCATACTTTGTCATCATCGTTAGCGTTATGTAGCCACCCATCATATATAATGCACCATGTGCAAAATTTGGAATGTGAAGGATTCCATAAACTAGCGTTAATCCTAAAGCCACTAGACTGTAAACGCTTCCAATTGTTAGCCCATTAAACAATTGCTGAATTAATATCTCCATATTTTCCCTCCCAATTCACACGATAATACCATTGGAGCATATCCGTCCTCCAATGGTTCCCTGATTACTTAATCCTTTAACAACTCTTCCTTCCTGGAAAAGTAATAGTAAAAGGTTCCCTTTGTTACTCCAAAAAAAATCAACAATATCTTTAATGTAGGTGGATTTAAAACCATTCTCATCAAATAAATGGAGACTTGCTTCCATTATTTTCTGTTTCATACTGCTCTACTCTTTTTCAATTATGGTAGCAATTCCCTAGCCGCCGCCTATACAAGCCGTAATGAGCGCATATCTTCCATTTGTTCGTTTTAGTTCATAAACAGCTTTTGTTGCCAAAATAGCACCTGTAGCTCCAAGCGGATGTCCGTGTGCAATTGCTCCGCCATTTACATTTACTTTTTCCCATAATATTCGGGTCGACACCTGCTACAGCATAGGCGCGAATCACTGCTAATGGAGTTAAATTGAATTCTTCCGCTTTTTCCCTCGACATAATGACAAGAGCAGCGGCAGCATCATTCAGTCCAGAACTATTTCCAGCTGTTACATTTCCATTTTTTAAAAAGGCTGGCTGTAGCTTCGTTAATGCCTCAAACGTAGTTTGCGGCCGTGGGTGTTCATCCTTTTTAAATACTATAGGCTCGCCCTTTTTTACTGGGATTGTGATTGGAACGATTTGTTCATCAAAGCGTCCCTCTTCCATTGCCACACTCATTCTTTGTTGACTTTGGAAAGCAAATTCGTCCTGTTCTTCTCTCGTAATCTTATATTTTTCAACGAGATTTTCAGCTGTGATTCCCATTGGGGGGTCTCCAATTTCCTTTGGTGAAAGCTGTGATTTTCTAAAGTTAGGGGGTGAAGCGCTATATGGTTTTTCAGGACGATCCATCAAATAGGGCGCCCGGCTCATACTCTCCGTACCACCAGCAATATAAATATCACCATCGCCTGCTCGAATGGCTTGAGCTGCTAGATTAATTGCATTAATACCCGACCCGCATTGGCGGTCGACAGTAATACCTGGCAGATTCAACGATAATCCTGTCTGCAAAGCTGTTAATCTAGCAATATTTCCTCCACCTGATAAAACATTTCCGATTAGGACATCATCAATCATCTCTGGGTCAATATTTGCCCGCTTTACTGCCTCTTTTATCACTTCTGCACCTAGAACATGTGCTGGTATTGCAGCAAGGGCACCACCCTGCCTGCCTATTGCTGTCCGTACCGCTGATACAATGACTGCCTCTCTTTTCAATTCCCTTCACCCCTTGGAATATTTCATATGATCTCTACTACATTGCGTGTGCGCCGCCATCGACTACAATAATGTCCCCTGTAATAAAATTAGAAGCAGGTGCCGCTAGGAATAAAGCAACTCCTTTTAGGTCAGTATCTGACCCGAACTTACGTAATGGAGTCCCTTCTAGAATTCCTTCGCTGCCTTTCTCAAGCAGCCCTTTGGACATTTTCGTAGGGAAAAAACCTGGTGCAATCGCATTTACATAGATTCCTTGTGGTCCCCATTTAACCGCTAAATCCTTTGTAAAAGTAATGACCGCTCCTTTAGAGGTATTGTAGCCAATCGTATTCATATATTTGGGGTTACTGCCTTTGAGACCAGCCACAGAGGCAATATTAATGATTTTTCCCGATTTCTGCTCGAGCATGACTTTACCCACACTCTGTGACATGAGGAAGGTTCCGGTTACATTGACGTCCATTACTTTCTTCCAAGCCTCAAGCGGCATATCTTCCACCAGTGCTCCCCAGGTAGCTCCGCTATTATTGACGAGGATGTCAATATGTCCAAATCTCTCTAATGTACGTTCAACCACGTTTTTTACATCCTCCGGGTTCGTAACATCACATTTTAAGGCGATAGAGTCGACTCCAATTTTCTTTAACCCTTCACTTACTTCTTGACATGCCTCTAAATTCCTAGAACAGACCACTACATTTGCACCAGCCTCAGCAAATCCTTCAGCTATTTGCTGACCCAGCCCCCTGCCTCCGCCTGTAACAATCGCGACTTTTCCTGTTAAATCAAATAATTCCTTCACATGCATCGACGTTTCCTCCCATTGACATCTATTATCTTTCTATATGAATTTTCTACATACTAACTAGTTGGTATGTTACTAAGGACATAATATATAAAATATTCATAATATTCAATATCTATTTTTTCACCAAATTTCTCGTTTGTATTTTACAATCATATTATTTTAAAAGTACTGCTTATTCTAGTTGGAACAATTTGAACAGCCTCTCCTCCATTATTTACAATAAATAGTAATAAACCCTGCCTCAAGCATGAATCAATCTATTGGCCGGGTTATTAATATTTAATATTGGGTAAACAAAACCTCACCTTTTAATACTTCATTCCCATTTTGATTTACAGCCAGAACTTGGAAACGATGATTAGGTTCATTTATCTCTTTCAAGGTAGCTTTCAGTGTAATTACATCATTTAAAAATACCATTCCTTTAAAGCGGATGGAATAATCCTTGACGAAGCCTTCTCCAAAATACGGAGTAAAAAGTTTTGCAAGATTACCCATCGTCCACATACCATGCGCGATTATCCCTGGTAATCCAGCCTTTTTGGCTTCCTCATCAATGGTATGAATCGGATTAAAGTCTCCAGAGGCACCCGCATATTTAATTAAATCGATTCTTGAGACAGGCTCTAACTGAATTTCTTTTACTGATTCACCAACTCGTAACTGTGTAATAGTACTCATTTTGTTAGCACCTTCCTCACTGCTTCAGAAATTACAACGGTCGAGGTTGAACTGAAAATCGTGTTACCTGCTAAATCCTTACCAAAGCTTTCAAGGACAAGAAAACCCATTTCGCCAAAATTCCCTTTTTTCTCAAAGTATTTTTTTACTTCGGAGTAACATAGAATCTCTTCACCAACCATTAAAGGACGTTCGTAATGAAAAGTCTGTTCCCCGTGGATTAATCCTTTATTAGGCAGATTTAATCCCTCAATCACTCCATAGTCAAACGTCCTCGGAAAGGTTGGCGGAGCAATATTGTTTTGAAATCTTGAATTTCTCCCTGTTTCTTCATCAAAATAAATGGGGTGAAGGTCTCCAATTGCTTCCGCAAATTTCTTCACGGCTCCTCTTTCCACAACATTTTTGACTCTAGTGGAACATTTCCCGACTTGATCACTAAACAATTTATCCTCGCCTCACTTTAGTTATTAATTTTTCGGTCCGCCAGCCACATAAATAACCTGACCATTAACAAAAGAAGATTTTTCATCGGCAAAGAATGCCACAGCATTCGCAATATCTTCTGGCCTTCCACTTCTTCCAACAGGAATATTGGCTACACTAGCTTGGATTAATTGTTCAAATGGAACTCCGATCCTAGCAGCTGTTTCCTTCGTCATTTCCGTTTCAATAAACCCTGGTGCAACAGAGTTTGCAGTAATACCATATCTTCCCAGCTCAATCGCAAGTGTTTTTGTGAAACCCTGTAACCCTGCTTTGGCGGCAGCATAATTGGCCTGACCTCGATTGCCAAGAGCAGAAGTTGAAGAAATATTAATAATGCGTCCATATTTATTTTCAACCATATACTTTTGAGCAGCACGTGCAGCATTAAAGGATCCTTTTAAGTGAACATCCATGACCATTTGCCAGTCAGAGTCTGTCATTTTAAATAAAAGATTATCACGGATAACGCCTGCATTATTGACTAGAATATCAATCGAGCCAAGTGCCTCATACGCCTCTTTAAAGGCACTTTCCACTTGCTCGGCATCGACTACGTTTGCTACTTTTGAAAAAACTTCATAACCCTTTTCTCTTAATTCATTAGTTGTTTCTACTAATGCTTCTTCGTTTAAATCAATAAAAGCTACCTTCGCTCCTTCCTCGGCAAAACGTTCTACAATCCCCTTCCCAATCCCCCTGCTTCCTCCTGTTACAAACGCTACTCTTCCAGTAAATCTACCTGCCATTTTATTTCCTCCCAAACTTTTCATTTTGACAATCTTGAATTCTAGCAATTTAGTAGATAACGCTTACAAATAGTATTATACGTACTGACCAACCTTTACATGTCCCTTAATTAAATTTCGTGCAATTATCATTCGTTGAATTTCATCGGTTCCATCGTAAATTCTCCAAAGTCTTGCTTCACGGTACCAGCGCTCGATTGGCAGTTCTCTTGTATAGCCCATTCCTCCATGGATTTGAAGGACACGGTCTACCACTTTGTTCCCCATATTCGCACCATAAAGCTTTGCCATTGAAGCTAAATGGCGATTATCTTCACCGTTATCAAGGGTGAAGGCTGCATTTAAAACCAACCATTTAGCTGCTTCAATTTCTACAGCTGAGTCAGCAATTTGCCACTGAATCGCTTGTCTTTCTGCAATCGGTTTTCCAAAGGTAATCCTCTCTTTTGAATAGTCAATCGCCATCTGTAATAGTCGCTCTGCTGCACCTACCGCTCTAGCGCCGACAACCCATCTAGCAAAACCAATCCATTCTAACCCAAGATTATAGCCCTTGTGTAACTCACCAAGAATATTCTCTTTCGGAACTCGAACATTTTCGAATACTAGGCCAGCTGGACCCCATTCACCCATCGTATGTATATACTCTGACTTCCAGCCCATATCCCTGTCAACAATAAAGCAGGTAACACCTTCTCGCCCTTGAGTAGATTGGTGCAATTCTTTATCTGTAATCGCAATCGCCATAACAAAATCCGCTTCATTCCCACCTGTAATAAACGTCTTCTCCCCATTTAACACCCAGTCACTGCCATCTTTTACAGCTGTCATCTTGATGTTTCTCGTATCAGAACCAGCACCAGGCTCTGTCATGGCAAAGCATGACTTTTTCACGCCATTAATGGTAGGAAGCAGGTATTTTTTCTTTTGATCTTCGTTCCCATAATAAAGGATGTTATCTGCAGAACCGCCAAAGCTAAATGGAACAAACGTTTTGGATACCTCCATTAATACAATCGCCATCATCATTTGCCCTAAATCAGCTCCACCATACTCTTCTGGTGTATTAATACCCCAGAAACCTGCTTCCTTTGCTTTTAATTGAAGCTCCTTTAGTACTTCTTTTGAAAGGCTTGGTTTCCCTTCCCTTTCATTTCGCAATACCTCATTTTCTAGTGGAATCAATTCTTTTTCTACGAATCTTCTAATTGTCTTTTGGACCATTTTTTGTTCATCTGTCAGACGTAAATACATACCTTTCACTCCATCCTTAATAGCAGAATTTAGTCATAAAACACGTAAATAATATTATGCAGGCAGAACCGGATACATACCTACCGGTTGGTATGTTATTCTAATTTTATTCTGAACTTTCAGATAAAACAAGTTTTTTATTTATATTTACTATTTTCTCTTTTAGAAATTTGATAAAACCTAGGAGAAAAACAGCTAGTTAGGATAGTAACCTTGCTGCTTACTTTTAAAATGTCCCCGGTTCCGAGAATATCCGCCAACCATTTTCGGTCTTCTGGAAGCTAATATGTACAAATTCAAAGGAATTTGTATCCCCAACAGGGACTTTAAGATCAATTTCTATTTCATTTCCCTTATCATTCTTCTGGACAAACTTCTGCACGTTCATAATTTAAGAGTGATCCTCCATCTGCGTTAGGCTGGATCAGCTTACCAAAAAACTCAAAGATTGTTTTCTTTTGCATAAATGAATCTATTGCACTTGATGTAAAGGAACTAGATAGATAGTTCACTAATTTGGCATGGGTATCCAAATCCTTACCAAGATACCGATATTCATTATTATTAACGGTTACCGTTTCAATTTTTCCCTCTGAGTATTCGCCACCACTCATACAAACCAATATTGACTTGCTGCTTTCTTTACCTTTTGAATGATTAGTTCTTCCTCTATGCTCCTATATTTACTGGTATCCTTCCTGGAGATAACACTTGAAAATCTTTCCTTTGGAAGCATTTTTTCCGCTTGGATTCTTAATTGCTGGAAGTAGCCTTTTGTCGGTACTACGGAATTTAAACTCAATCCCTTATCAATAGCGTGAATAGCCTGTTCAGGAAGACCGGCTTTTACATGTGCATCTGCTAAATAATACCAATTATAAGTTGCATCCGGCACCTCTGAAATTCTTCGTTGATAATACGCAATAACTTCTTGAAAATAGGAAGGATAATAGTTCATATCCGCTACAACAGAGTCACCTTTCCACGTTAACAAATCGACTTTATAAGCGTCTGCCATGTCACGTTTCAAAATCGCCAACCTCGTCTTTTCCTCCTCTTCAATTTCAATCGCTTCTAATTCGTTATACGTTATTTCCTTTAATTTTGTCAGTTTATCCTTCTTCCAATAATAGATTTCAAGAACATTTTCAGCAGACCCTTCAGTCTGCCAGCCAAGTAAAATTTCCTTTCGTCCATCACCCATAATATCTGCTGCATAGGCCCAATCAATCTCTGTCCCAGCACCTTTGGTAATAAATATTTTACTCCAGCCATTTGCACCCTTTTCCAGTGCGAATGCTCCCACTTGATTTTCACTAACCATAGAACTGTACAATACGAGAGCTTCTTCGTTTTCATCTCCATCAAGATCAACGTTGATAACAGAATCAACGCCAACAGGACCATCGGGGACTGAAAGTTTTGAACCCTTTGGTAAATTTCTTTTAGCGATGGATACCAAGTCTTGTGCTGGATTCACTGCTTTCACTTGTTTCGGTGCCTTTATTAAACTCTCCGGAGCAGGAAATAAATTGCAGCCGCTAAGCAATAAAATGCTTATTGCAAAAATCACAGCGACTTTTATATGCTTCCCTCTCATACCATCACTCCACAATAACAATTTCATCACAAGGACAACCGAATTTCCGCCGTTGTTCCGCTGTTCTCTTTACTAGTTAAAGAAAAACGACCATGATGTGCCTGTATGATTTCATCAACAATGGCAAGTCCCAACCCACTTCCACTTGCTTGTGATTTCCCTTTATAAAATTTATCTCTTACATGTTTGAGGTCTGATTCGGAAATACCAACACCAGTATCGTTAATGGTAATTACTGCCTCTTTTTGATCCTTTAATAGATGAACAGTTATTAAACCTACGCTTGGAGTGAACTTTAAGGCATTATCGAGCAGGTTAATCAACACCTGTTTTAAGCGATTATAATCAGCAGAAATATCTTCAATCGAATGATCTATTTGTGTTATTATCTTTAAGCCCTGCCTGGCACCCCTAGGCTCCAATTGACCACTTTTTAGAGAAGTTGTTACCAATTTGTAACCTTTTTATTGTAGTAATGTTGATTTCCAGTTTTCTGATATTCCAAAAACCATCAAACTTTAGTAATATAGTATATGTGACTCTTTATATTTGTAAAAATCTAGGAAAGTTTTCCTTCCAAGAGAGGCTAGGAGAAATACATGAATAAAACAAAATTAGTATTCCTGTACCTAATTACCAGTTTGATTTGGATCTACGCAAGTAATTATGTACTGACTCATTATATCTCTTCGCCCTTTGTTAATTATTTTGAACGAGGGAAAGAAATATTCTATATTCTTGTAACTGGTGGGATTTTTTATTTTTTCATCCTTAAAAAAGAGGAACTTGATTCTACGAAAGAACAAGAAAAACGATTATCTACCCTCATCAACTCAATGGTAGATTTCGTAAACTTCAAAGATGGTGAAGGTCGCTGGATTAAAGCCAATGACTTTGGACTGAAATTATTTCAGCTTGAAGATGTCGATTATTTTGGAAAAAAAGACTCAGAATTAGCAGAATACACAGATTTCTACAGTGATGCGCTGAGATACTGTGAGGTATCTGATGAGGAAACGTGGAATAAGGGTATTATCACACGCTGTGAAGAGGTGGTGCCCCGTCCCGATGGAACAGAGAAAATTTTTGATACGATTAAAGTTCCGCTGTTTCATGAGGATGGAACGAGAGAAGGATTAGTCATTATTGGACGTGATATTACGACACTAAGACAAACAGAAGAGCGGTTGAATCGAACAGAAAAATTATCTGTCGTCGGTGAGTTATCTGCTAGTGTCGCACACGAAATTAGAAATCCACTCACCTCCTTAAAGGGGTTTGTACAGTTATTGCAAATGGAAGATGATAAGCATCAAGATTATTACCAAATTATGTTAGATGAATTAAATCGAATCAACCACATCGTTAGTGAACTTTTGTTATTAGCAAAACCACAGCACTTAAAATATTCAAAATTGGCTATACAAAGGATATTAAATGATGTTATTTCGTTATTAGCCGCTGAAGCATCCCTTTACAATGTACAAATTGAGTCTAAGTTCCCTAAAGAGGATATTATACTTGAATGTGAGCCTAATCAGCTAAAGCAATTATTTATTAATTTAATCAAAAATTCGATTGAAGCCTCCAATAATGACAGTAAAATCTCAGTTAGTCTTGATAAAATTGAACCGGATAAAATAGCTATTACAGTGAAAGACGATGGATGCGGTATTTCTAAGGAACGTCTACAAAAAATCGGAGAACCTTTCTATTCCTCAAAGGAAAAAGGGACAGGCTTAGGCCTGACGGTCAGCTATAAAATTGTCCAATCCCATAATGGTCATATTAATTTTGACAGTGAGCTTGGCTGCGGGACCACGGTTAACATTACCTTACCGGTGTTACAAGATACCTCGCAAAACAAAACTCATTTAGTAGAAATTGCATAAAAAAATTGCCTTTTCTTTCGGAAAAGGCAATTTTTTTGTACAAGGTAATTCCACTTAATGGGAACTAACTTTACGTGTATGTTTTTGTCGTATATCTTTTAAATGTAACCGGATTAAAAAGGCAATTCCCAATGTGATTCTATTATTCCAAAGCCTGGCTTTTCTTTGTTTTGGACCGTAAACATAACGATTCCAAAGTAGATAAATTGACTCCTCAAGGATAATAAATAGGAAGTATATAAGTGCTGACATACCAATCCAATACCACATAACAAGAACCCCCTCCTCAGGTTAATACTCTTTTAATTGTCCAATACCCTCATCTTTATTATACCGTCTATCCTTTAGACAATTCAGAAATTTCAATCCCCTTTTATTTACAATATTCAACAAAAAAACTGCTTAGCTTCCCTAATAGATGGAAGTAAGCCGCTTTATGTTTCTATATTAATGAGGTTCTTTGTAGGTTTTTGCTCGTTCGCTGTCGCTCATACCTTTTGTCGTTGGGTCCTGAATTAGCCCAATCATCGAAAGTAAAATAAATAATGCATTAACAAACGTTAAAATGGATTGCTGAATGGCATCTGAAAGTTGAAAATCAGTAATCCCTAATGCATTTAATCCTCCCAAAAGCATTTGCGCCACAATCATTAACTGAGCAATAAAGGCCATAACCCAGCTCCTGTTTTTAAAGCGGACCTTCCAGTTGATCATTTTCCCATCCCCTTCCTATGCTAAAAGAAGTTCTTTCTACTAACATATGCTTGGACAGAAAATGGTTGTCCGCCAATATCACAGAATCTATATTTATATTTCTCTTCTCATTGCTTTTAAAACATCCACTTTCGTTGCTCTTTGTGCTGGACGAAGACCTGAAAGGATCGTAACACCATAACAGATGACCACACAGATAATTGGCAGACTTAGAGGAATATCGCTAAAAACAAGATCAGGAGGGGTTTCCTCACCAAAGGCCTGCTTTATGATTAAAGGAATGACAAAGTTAACTGCATAACTTATCCCATAGGAAACAACGGTACCGATTAATGCCCCAATCAGCCCAATATAACTACTCTCAAGCAGGAAAATTCGTTTAATGGTCCGAGGAGTTGCTCCGATTGCTTTCATAATACCGATATCGGGTGCACGATCTGTTACGGCCATCGTCATTGTATTGTAAATCCCGATTGAAGCAATTAGAATCGCAATCGTCCCTATAAAAATAAGTCCAACTTTTGCGATGGCAAACATCAAATTAACTTGCTTCAATTCATTTACTACTGAATAAGTTGCGTATTTCTCTTCTTTTAACTTATCCGCTATACCTTGAACTGCTTCCATATTTTTTGCGTGAATTTTCACATCATCAAAAGTATTTTTGTCAGCTTCGAGTTCAGTTAACTCCACCTGACTATTTGAATCCAGGACAATCCCTTTTGGAGTTCCCGTAAATGCCTCAATCTCCTTCAGGATATCCTCTGAAATATAAACACTTCGATCCTCTTGCCATTCCTTCGTTGGTTTTTTGGATATTCCCACAACGGTAACGGGTATGGTCTTATCTAAAGGTTTACCGTCCTCGACTTTTTGAACAGTAAGATTAATTTTTTCTCCAATAAGTTTCCCATTAAAACGAAACTCTTCTTTCAATTGCCCTTTTTCATCAAACCATTCCTTTTTCGTTTCCCCTTTTATAGCAAGATTGAGCGGGAAATGATAGCCAACCACTACTTCATCCCTTCCTTTTGCCAGACGGCCTTCTGACAATTCAAAACCAGCTTTTATTTCTGACGGAAAATTAGTAACCACGGTTTGTGTACTCAACTGATAATTTCCAATTGAATAGAACCCTTCCTGCTGCAGAATTTTTCGCGTTGTTACGGCTATAACATCCTTTAGCTTTTCAAAGGCTTGAATATCTTTCTCTTCTAACTGACGATAACCATGATCATCAGTTGTTTCTTGTCCATATACATCTAACTGAGTAACAATCCCACCTTCTAGTATTTCATTGACAACTGATTTTTGTAATCCAAATCCCACAGATACGAGAACAATTAAGAATGCACAGCCCATGGCTGTAGCAAGTATGGTCATGTAAACTCTTGTTCTATTTTTCTTCATATTTTGACGAACGAAACGGAATTGGTCTCTCAGTTTCATACAAGTACCTCCTCTTTCATTCGTCCATCAGCTAATTCAATAGTTCGATTACCGATTTCAGCTACCTTTTCATCATGGGTAATGATTAGAAAGGTAATCCCTAAATCTGCATTCAACTGCTTGATAAACTTCAATAAATCATCCTCTGTTTCACTATCAAGACTGCCAGTGGGTTCATCTGCTAGAATAATAGGAGGATTAACAATTAAAGCACGAGCAATACTTACCCTCTGCTGCTGTCCCCCTGATAATTCTCCTGGGTAATGTTCCTGGTAATCTAACAAACCAACTTTAACCAGCATTTCCTCCGTCTGTTTTTTTCTTTTATCTTCACTGACTCCTTTTAAAATAAGTGGAAGTTCCACATTCTGAAAAGCTGTCATACTCGGAATCAATTGAAAGCTTTGAAAAATAAAACCGAGGTTCCTGATTCTAAAATCTGCAAATTTGGTCTCATTCAATTCTGAAACCTTCTCACCATTGATCCAAATTTCACCTTCGTTCGGGTGAATAAAACCACTTACAAGATTTAATAGAGTTGATTTACCAGAACCGCTCCTGCCAACTATGGTTACGATTTCCCCTTTTTCAACTTCAATAGAAATATCTCTAAGTACTGGAATGACGGTTTGTCTTCCTTTTTTTCCCACAGTAAATTCATGACTCAAGTTTTTGATTGTAATCATAATTTCCTCCTGTTTCCCTACTTCACCTTAATAGACGTAGTCTCCTCATCAAACCCCTACAGATTATTTAAATATTTTTATCATTCTCCAAAAAAGGCAATGATTGGTGTTTTTCTGATATTAAATTTATAATGAATAAAGCAAAATCCCTTTTGAAGGAAAGGAGCCATAATGGAGAAATTACGCCCCTATTGGGAAATGATTGTCCGTTTCTGGAAAAAGAAACATATTACACAGCTATTATTATTAGTTATTCTGATTGTCATCCTCGTAACCATTGTTTATTTCGGCTGGCTTGCAACAAGAGCTAATGTTCAGACATTAAAGGAAGGTCTCAGTCAACCGACTGTCATTTATGATCGTAATGAAAGTGTGGCAACAAATGTAGCGACCAATCGGACTGGAGGGGTTGAGATTGATGAGCTCCCTAAATATGTTCCTGGTGCAGTGGTTGCCATTGAAGATGAGCGCTTTTATGAACATAATGGATTTGATCTTAAGGGAATAATGAGGGCTTTTTTCAACAATCTATTTGCGGGAGAGATTACTGGCGGAGGCAGTACGCTAACACAGCAATTAGCGAAAAATGCATTACTTTCACCTGAACAAACCTATAAACGAAAAGCAGAAGAGTTATTTTTGGCGGTTAAGATTGAGAAAGTCTATAAAAAAGATGAAATCTTACAAATGTACTTAAATCAAGTTTATTTTGGGAGCGGTGCATGGGGAATCAGTAATGCATCAAAAAGATATTTTAATAAACCGATTACCGAAGTTACCATTAGTGAGGCTGCCTTGCTTGCAGGGGTATTGCAGTCACCAAATTACCTTGATCCAACAAAAAACTATGATGTTGCAATAAAACGCAGAAATGTCGTTCTTAGCAAGATGAATGAGCTTGAGATGATTACGAAGGAACAATACACAGCGGCTAAAGAAGAAAAGATCGAGATTAATAGCGGCAGCGGAAGTTTTGTTGAGCGTAAATATCCTTATTATGTGGATGCGGTCTTAAACGAAGCAATCAATAAATACGGATTAACGCAGGAAGAAATTTTAACCAGAGGTTACCGGATATATACCGAATTAGACCAAAACCTGCAGGCAGGACTCGAAAAGGTAAACAATAATAAATCCCTTTTCCCGAAAAGTTCTAAAGATCGCATTGTTGAAACCGGTTCTGTTCTAATGGACCCCTCTTCAGGAGGTGTATTCGCTCTTGTTGGCGGCCGTGGTGAGCATGTATTTAGAGGATTTAACCGCGCTACCCAATTAACGGCTCAGCCAGGTTCAACGATTAAGCCGCTCGCGGTATATACACCAGCTCTTGAAGATGGCTATACATTCAACTCCGAGCTTGTTGATGAGCCTACTTCTTTTGGAGAATACAATCCAGAAAATTTCTCAAAAACCTATCAGGGGAAGGTTCAGATGTATAAGGCTTTGGAAGACTCGTTAAATGTCCCAGCCGTCTGGCTCTTAAATGAAATTGGTCTCGAGAAAGGATTAGACAAGCTTAAAGCCTTTGGATTGCCAGTCGAAAAAGAGGATAAACACCTTGCGATTGCATTAGGGGGAATGAACAAAGGAGTATCTCCGCTTCAATTAGCAAATGCATTCTCTGCATTTCCAAATGGCGGTAAGCGACAAGACAGCCATCTTATTACCAAAATAGTAGGTCCTACCGGAAATATCATTGCGGAACGGGAACCGGAAACCACAAAGGTAACTTCAAAGGAGAATGCTGATAAGATGACAGCCATGCTTCTTAATGTTGTAGAATCTGGAACTGGCAAAAACGCACGTATTCCTGATGTTCAGATAGCTGGAAAAACAGGTTCCACTCAGCTTCCCTTTAATGATATAAACGGGACGAAAGATCAATGGATGGTTGGTTACACACCTAATTTAGTCGCAGCGATATGGATAGGATATGACCAAACCGATCGACAGCATTATCTGCCAAGCAGCGGTTCTGGAAATGTTGTCCCGATTTTCAAAGAAATCATGAAATCATCCATCCCTCATATACAAAGTGAAACGTTTGATGTCGTTTCGATTAATGACCAATTAGCTGGTAAAACACAGACAAGAGAAGAGATAAAAGAGCAGGCAGAAAAAATCAAAAAAGAATTAAATCAAAATGCCCAAAAGCTCGGTGAAAAGATTCAAGAACAGGCCCCAGTATGGAAAAAGGGTTTTGAAGATGCGATGATTTCAATCGGAAAAGGCATTGATACGGTTATCCAAAAACTTCAAGGATTAAAAGAATAGCACGCCACAACGGCGTGCTATTTTATCATCTTTCCGACAGAATACCCCTTCCTCAAG
The DNA here is from genome assembly GCF_002272245.1 of Bacillus sp. 7884-1. Taxonomy (GTDB): domain Bacteria; phylum Bacillota; class Bacilli; order Bacillales; family Cytobacillaceae; genus Neobacillus. Next base: position 37,533 of record NZ_NPDD01000224.1, read on the forward strand.
GAATGGAAGGGCGAAGCCCAATGAGTAGGGAGGGGATGAATGTCGGTTGGCGATAGCCAAAACTTTCCTCCCTATTTTATAATAAGAACAAATGTTCCTGTTAGGTGAGGTGAAATATATGCTAGTAAACAAGGCTCTCAAATTCCGCATCTACCCAAACAAAAAACAAATTGAACTGATTAACAAAACCATTGGCTGCTCAAGATTTGTATTCAATTTCTTTCTTGGCAAACAAAAAGAAAAAGATGCACACTGGTATATCGTTGAAGAAATGAGGCAAAACGGTCAGCTATCAGCGAATAAATGGAAAGGCAAATTCTTAAACAAATATGAAACAGTGAAATCACTTCCTGAACTAAAGAAACATTACTCATTTTT
>NZ_NPDD01000225.1 GCF_002272245.1 Bacillus sp. 7884-1
CAAAGTTTTTTCACTTTAGTGAAAATAACCAAAGTTATTTACGAAGCAAAATAACCATCACACTACATATTAAACTTTGCCTTAAATCATTATGATTTAAGGCTTTTTTATTGTTCAAGACAAATAATTTATACTGCCAGGTCAAAGGACTTAATGGCTATAAGTGATCAAAAACTTGAAAGAAAAGCAAAAACGGTCACTCATGAAGGTGATGAGAGCCCGAAGCTGCAAAAAGAAGAGATGACGGTCACTAATAAAGGCAACCTGTATATATATACAAAATCTTGTCGAGTTGAGTCATTCGCATGAAAGCGGTTAAAATAGTAGTTAATAAGGGGCAGGAGGTACAGTATGAGAAAACTATCTATTATTGGGATGCCGATGGATTTAGGTCAAATGAGACGTGGAGTTGATATGGGACCTAGTGCTATCAGATATGCGGGAATAAATGAGAGACTGAAACCACTTTTTGACCAAATTCATGACATGGGGGATATTCCAATTGGAAGACCTGAAGTGGTGATCGATAAAGAATCTAATTTGAGAAATTTAGACCTCGTTGCTGAAAAAAGTACACTACTAGCAGAAAAAGTGGATGAAGTCATTCAATCAGGATCCTTTCCACTTGTTTTGGGTGGAGACCACAGCATTGCCATTGGCACATTAGCGGGTGTTTCAAAGCATTATAAGAACCTAGGGGTTATTTGGTATGATGCACATGGTGATTTGAATACGGCAGAAACCTCGCCTTCAGGAAATATACATGGCATGCCGTTAGCTGTGAGTTTGGGTATTGGTCATCGTTCCTTAACAGATATCGCAGGGTATGCACCAAAGGTAAAACCAGAAAACGTGGTTATTATAGGTGCAAGATCTCTTGATGAAGGCGAAAAGATACTAATCAAAGAAAAAGGTATTAAAGTATATACTATGCATGAGATTGATCGATTAGGGATGGCACAAGTGATGGAGGAAACGATTACATACTTAAAAGAAAGAACAGATGGTGTTCACTTATCACTGGATTTAGACGGATTAGACCCTAATGATGCTCCGGGGGTAGGGACTCCAGTGATGGGCGGCATTAGTTATCGTGAAAGTCATTTGGCAATGGAAATGCTCGAAGAGGCTCAGATTATTACCTCAGCAGAATTTGTAGAAGTTAATCCTATTTTAGATGAGAAAAATAAAACCGCGAGAGTTGCTGTCGAATTAATGGGCTCCTTGTTCGGAGAAAAATTATTATAATCTTTAAGCAGCAGCTTTCCAAGAAAGCTGCTGTTATTATTTCAGTTTTAAAATGAATAAGCCTTCTTATATCCAAAATTAGTTAATTTTTGTTAATATAAAAAGTATGTAAGAAGATATTATTTATATTGAAACCTTTTTGCTTATGATTCGTAAGATTGTATAGCCGCATTGGAGCTGAGATAAATTAATGGAAGCCCTTATAAAAAAAAGAATTAAACAAGTTATAAAAGGCGATCAGGACGCATTTGCTGAAATTGTTGAAATTTATAGTAACAGCATTTTTCAGCTTGGGTATCGAATGCTGGGAAATCGCCATGAGGCAGAGGACATTGCACAGGAAGCCTTTATCCGTGCATATGTTAATATCAAATCATTTAATCAGGATTTAAAATTTTCTACATGGTTATTTAGAATTGCGACAAATTTATGTATCGACAGAATTAGGAAGAAGAAACCAGATTACTACCTTGACGCAGAAGTTTCTGGAACAGATGGTCTTACCATGTATTCACAGCTTTCTTCGAACTCGCCTTTACCTGAGAATGAATTGGAAAGTCTTGAACTCCAAGAAACGGTTCAAAAGGAAATATTAAAGCTGCCTGAAAAATACAGGTCAGTTATTGTTCTGAAATATATGGAAGAGTTGTCACTAAATGAAATAAGCGAAATCCTTGATATGCCATTAGGCACAGTTAAAACCCGTATCCATCGTGGACGCGAGGCATTGCGACAACAATTACGTTATGTGTGATAAGAGGTGAAACACGTTGAAGTGTAATGATGAAATCGTTGACTTAATGCATGAATACCTAGATGAAGAAATTGACCCTGCAAATGAGATGATTTTAAGAGAACACCTCAAAGGCTGCAAGGAATGTGAGACACTGTTCAATGAGTTTAAGAAGACGATTGCAGTGGTAAAAGGAACGTCTAGAATGCAGGCACCACCTGATTTTACAGCGAAAGTGATGGCCAGCCTGCCGAGGGAAAAGAAAAAGGTAGGCATGCAACGATGGCTGAGAAATCATCCGCTGATTGCTGCTGCTTCCTTATTTTTGGTTTTAATGATGGGAAGTGTATTATCAACATGGAATCAAGAACGGGAATTTTCTGTTTCTAAACAGGAAAATTTAGTGGTACAAAACGATACGGTGATTGTCCCTGAAGGAGAAGTCGTCAAGGGTGATGTCATCGTTCGAAACGGCAAGTTAAAAATCGAGGGTGAAGTACAGGGCGATGTAACGGTTATAAACGGGGAAAAGTATTTAGCTTCTGCCGGACATGTAACGGGCCAAATTGAAGAGGTTAATGAAGTATTTGATTGGATTTGGTACCACATGAAAAAGACAGCCTTTGATGTTATTGATATCTTTAATGAAAGTGAAGAATAATAAAAAGAAGTCACTCAGCAAGTGGGTGATTTCTTTTTTAATGATAAGTATTTGAATGACAAATAATAGGTACAAGTGGCATTTATGGTATAATATATGGGTTATAAGTTAGACAAATTTACGGAGGAAAAACAATGCCGTTTTTTGAAGATTTTACAATATGGAAGTACCTAGCTAGTATTGTTGATATTCTCCTTGTTTCGTATGTCATTTATAAGTTATTAAACCTTATAAAAGGAACGAAGGCTGTACAATTACTAAAAGGAATTGTAGTGATTCTCCTTATTAGAGTTGTCAGTGAGTTTTTTGGTCTAAATACACTAAGCTGGTTAACGCAGCAAGCTATTGATTGGGGATTCTTAGCCGTAATCATTATCTTTCAACCGGAGCTTCGGAGAGCCCTTGAGCAATTAGGAAGAGGGCGGTTTTTTTCAAGAAGCAGTGGGCCTGAGGATGAGGAACAACAGAAGATGGTGGACGCAATTATTAAAGCAACAGATTATATGGCGAAACGACGCATTGGTGCCTTAATTTCCATTGAGAGGGAAACAGGGATGAGTGATTACATTGAAACGGGTATCCCGCTGGATGCAAAAATATCTTCTGAATTGCTTATAAATATTTTTATTCCAAATACACCACTTCATGATGGTGCTGTCATTATCCAAAAAAACAATGTAGCGGCGGCTGCGTGTTATCTTCCCTTATCTGAAAGTCCCTTTATCTCAAAGGAACTAGGTACAAGACATCGTGCCGCTCTAGGAATTAGTGAAGTTACAGACAGTTTAACCGTTGTCGTTTCAGAAGAAACCGGAAATATCTCTCTCACGAGAAACGGAGAGCTTCACCGAAATTTAACATTAGAAGGATTTAAGGAATTAATCTCTCATGATCTAATTGTTACCAGCACGAAAGTAAAACCGGCTTCTTCAGCTCGTTGGAACTGGAGGGGAAAGAGTAATGGATAAACTAATGGATAATCCCTGGTTTATTAAAATAATGGCCATATTACTGGCAGTTCTACTATTTTCTGTCGTCCCTAATTCTAACAGCAAGACAAACGAAATTAATGTACCAGGGGGAAATACCACAGAGACCTTAGTTGATATTCCTGTAAAAGCTTATTATGATACAGAAAACCTTGTAGTGACAGGAATCCCGGATACGGTTGATGTAACGATTGAAGGACCAATACCCCATGTACAGTCAGCAAAGGCTTTAAAAAACTTTGAGGTATTTGTGGATATAACCAATGCTAAAATTGGAAACCAAAAGGTAACAATTGAAGTTAGTGGTTTATCAGATAAATTAAAAGCAACCATCAAGCCAAGCTCGATAACCGTAGCAGTTCAAGAAAAGGTCACGACTGAGTTTACGGTAGAGGCAGAATTTGATAATGATTTGATAAAAGAGGGTTATTCTGCGGGACAACCCACCGTTAAGCCAAATAAGGTAAAAATCACAGGTGCAAAAGATGTAGTCGATCGAATTACATATGTAAAAGCAGCACTTGAAGGCGGAGATATACTCGATAGTACTGTGACAAAAGAGGCACAAGTACAGGTACTTGATAAAGAACTAAATAAACTGAATGTAGTCGTTGAGCCGGAAATCGTAGAAGTTACAATTCCAATAAAGAGCAATACAAAAACCGTCCCAATCAACATCCTTGAAAAAGGTACTCCGCAAGAAGGAATCACGATTGAATCGATGGAATTAGATGTTAAGGAAGCCGCAATTTCAGGGGATGAGAATGTTTTAAAAAATACGGAAAATGTCCGTGTTGAAGTGGATGTAAGTAAAATAAGTGAAAGTACGACCCTGACTTTACCGGTTATTATCTCAACCGGAATAACAAAAGTAACACCTGAAACGGTAAAGGTAAACGTGGTTGTAAAGAGTGATGTAGAGAAAACTGTATCTGGTGTCCCAATTAAAATTAGAAATTTACCTGAAGAATATGAGGCGGTCATCAATGACCCAGAGAATCGAGTAGTAAATTTATTAGTCTTTGGAACAGGGACAGCAGTAACTGAGCTAGGACCAAACAACTTCGATATATTTATTGATCTAAATGGACTTACAGAGGGTGAGCATAACGTGAACATTCAAGTGAATGGGCCGCCAAATGTAAATTGGGAACCTGATAAATCAGCTGCAAAAATTACGATAACAAGAGACAACGCATAAACACACAGCAGTATACATGATAAGGAGCGATTTTGAAAATGGGAAAATACTTTGGTACCGATGGCGTCCGCGGCGTTGCAAATAGTGAATTAACACCTGAATTAGCATTTAAATTGGGACGTTTCGGGGGTTTTGTATTAACAAAGGATAAGGACAGACCAAAAGTACTAATTGGTCGTGATACCCGTGTTTCCGGACATATGCTAGAAGGGGCATTAGTAGCAGGTTTACTTTCTATTGGTGCAGAGGTAATGCGCTTAGGGGTCATCTCGACTCCTGGGGTATCCTATTTAACAAAGGCACTGGGAGCCGAAGCCGGTGTAATGATTTCCGCTTCACACAATCCGGTTGCAGACAATGGAATTAAGTTCTTTGGTCCTGATGGATTTAAGCTTTCTGATGACCAAGAACTTGAGATTGAAGAATTAATCGATATGTCAGAAGATCAGCTGCCTAGACCAGTAGGTGCAGACCTAGGTCAGGTCATGGATTATTTTGAAGGTGGTCAAAAGTACCTTCAATACTTGAAAAATACAGTTGATGAGGATTTCTCAGGCATACACATTGCATTAGACTGTGCTCATGGAGCTACTTCTTCCCTTGCGACGCATCTATTTGCCGATTTAGATGCGGATATTTCCATTATGGGTGCTTCGCCTAATGGTATTAATATTAATGCTGGAGTAGGTTCAACACATCCTGAAGCTTTAGCGGCAATGGTCAAGGAAAAAGGTGCAGATGTGGGGTTATCGTTTGATGGTGATGGGGACCGTTTAATTGCCATAGATGAAAAAGGTAATATCGTCGATGGTGACCAAATTATGTTTATTTGTGGAAAGTATATGAAAGAACAGGGTCGTCTAAAACATAGCACAATTGTTTCAACCGTAATGAGTAATCTTGGGTTTTACAAAGGCTTAGAGGGCTATGGAATTCATAGTGTACCAACGGCAGTTGGAGACCGTTATGTGGTAGAAGAAATGAAGAAAAACGGCTTTAATCTTGGTGGGGAGCAATCTGGTCATATTATTTTCTTAGACTATAATACAACTGGTGACGGCCTTTTAACTGGATTGCAATTAGTAAATATTATGAAATCAACTCAGAAAAAATTATCCGAATTAGCTGCAGATATGAAAAAGTTTCCCCAGAAGCTTGTTAATGTTCGGGTAACGGATAAACACCATGTTACGGATAATGAGAAGGTAAAAACAGTCATTGAGCAGGTGGAAGGAGAAATGAATGGGAACGGCCGTATTCTTGTTCGCCCATCAGGCACAGAACCACTAGTCCGCGTCATGGCTGAGGCACCTACCGAAGAATTATGTGCAGCATATGTTGACCGAATTGTTTCTGTTGTAAAAGCTGAAATGGAATTAAAAGAATAGATTATTGGATATGCATAAGGGACGATAATGAGCCCTTATGCATATTTTATTATGTAAAGGAAAAATTAAACAACTTTCCTATTTTTTATTTTATTGACGAATGGTGATTCATCAGTTACGATTAGTTTGCTTTGTTTCTTAAAAGGTAAAACTAATTTTGAAGGAGGATAGTTGATAAGAAAGTTTAAGTTTAATAAAAGCGCCTGAACTAACCAGTGTGGGTTAGTTGACGAGGAGGAGGTTTATCGAATGTTCGGCGGATACCTCCCGGTTGAACGCACAACCGATTATTTCTTCTTTAAAACGCCGAGGCAACTCGGTGCACAAAGAGAGGAAAATGCGCATACTAAACATAGCAATAAAAAAGAAGAAGGTATATACAGATACCTTTCGAAAACAGAGATAAGGGGGCAAGGTGAGCCTCCAAAGCGTTCTTGCCCCCTATATCAGGGAGGAAAAGAAAATGTGTGGAATTGTTGGATATATTGGAATGAATGATACGAAAGAAATTTTATTAAAGGGCTTAGAAAAGCTTGAATATAGAGGTTACGACTCGGCAGGAATTGCTGTTATGAACGAAAAAGGTGTCCATGTATTTAAGGAAAAGGGACGTATTGCTGATTTACGTGAGATTGTAGATTATGACGTTTTAGCTAATAGCGGAATTGGTCATACACGCTGGGCTACTCATGGAGTACCAAGCAGAACAAATTCCCATCCCCACCAAAGTGCATCTGGACGGTTTACCCTTGTTCACAATGGTGTAATTGAGAACTATGATCTTTTAAAGCGAGACTATTTAGCAGATGTAACGTTTGTAAGTGAAACTGACACAGAAGTCATTGTTCAATTAGTTGAAAAGTTTGTTCACGAAGGCTTAGAGGTTTTAGAAGCTTTTCGTAAGACGCTTTCACTCTTACATGGCTCCTATGCCCTTGCCTTATTAGATGAACAAAACAGTGAAACTATTTTTGTTGCAAAAAATAAAAGCCCATTATTGGTAGGCTTGGGTTCTGATTTTAATGTTGTTGCGAGCGATGCGATGGCAATGCTTCAAGTAACAAACGAATACGTAGAGCTTATGGATAAAGAAATCGTTATTGTCATGAAGGATGAAGTAACCATCCAGAATCTTGATGGAGAAACGATTACTCGTACTTCTTACATTGCTGAATTGGATGCAAGCGACATTGAAAAAGGCACATACCCTCATTACATGTTAAAAGAGATTGATGAGCAGCCTGCAGTTATGCGTAAAATCATTCAAGCATACCAGAATGAACAAGGTAAATTAACGATTGATCCTGAAATCATCTCTGCAATGAACAACGCTGACCGCGTTTATATTATTGCGGCCGGAACATCCTATCATGCAGGACTAGTTGGGAAGCAGTTCATTGAAAAGATGGCGAAAATTCCTGTAGAAGTTCATATTTCAAGTGAGTTCGGCTATAATATGCCTCTTCTCTCTGAAAAACCTTTGTTCGTCTTTATTTCACAGAGCGGTGAAACTGCGGATAGTCGTGCTGTTCTTGTTAATATTAAGGAAATGGGTTATCAATCATTAACGATTACGAATGTTCAGGGTTCAACTCTTTCTCGTGAAGCTGATCATACTCTATTGCTTCATGCTGGTCCTGAAATTGCAGTTGCTTCTACAAAGGCATATACAGCACAATTAGCTGTTTTGGCGATTTTAGCGGAAGTAACAGCAAAAAGCCGCAACCTTGACCCAGGATTTGACCTTATTCACGAACTTGGCCTGGTTGCTAATGCTATGGAAGTTCTTTGTGATTCAAAAGAAATTATTGAGCATATTTCGAGGGAGTTTTTATCTGTAACTCGTAATGCCTTCTTTATTGGACGTGGAATTGATTACTATGTTGGGCTAGAGGGAGCACTGAAGCTAAAGGAAATTTCTTATATTCAAGCAGAAGGCTTCGCTGGTGGAGAATTAAAGCATGGTACAATTGCCTTAATTGAAGAAGGTACCCCAGTAATCGCACTTGCAACCCAAGAAAGTGTAAACCTAAGCATTCGCGGTAACGTTAAAGAAGTAGTTGCCCGCGGCGCAAACCCATGCATTATTTCAATGAAGGGTCTAAACATGGACGAAGACAGCTTCGTTATTCCGGAAGTACATGATTTATTAACACCACTTATCTCTGTAATACCATTACAAATTCTTGCTTATTACGCTGCACTGCACCGTGATTGCGACGTTGACAAACCACGTAACTTAGCTAAATCAGTGACAGTTGAGTAAGGCATAGCCATTGACCCGTTCCTTTTTGAGGATCGGGTCATTTTTCTATTAATAGAATAAACAATAAAGGTTCATTCTTTGTTAACAATTTAATAAGGAAACAATTCGGAAGATTCTTGACACTTATCCTCAATAGATGTTACTATTTTCCTCTGTGACGAAAAAGGAGGGAATAACAGTTGATAAAATTAGAAGGCATAACGAAATCTTTTAAAGTGGCAAAGCGTTCAAATGGATTGCTACAAGCTACCAAATCACTTTTTTACCGAGAGCATACGATTGTGGAAGCCCTAAAAGATATCACTTTCACGATTGAACCCAGTGAAATTGTTGGGTACATTGGTCCGAATGGTGCGGGGAAATCGACAACGATTAAGATTATGAGCGGCATTTTAGTTCCTGACGGGGGAACATGCAGTATCATGGGTTTCACACCATGGAAGAACCGGGTAGAGTATGTAAAAAATATAGGCGTTGTCTTTGGTCAGCGTTCGCAGCTTTGGTGGGATGTTCCGGTCATTGATTCATTTGAGCTATTGAAGGATATATACAAAGTCCCTCCACAAGAATATAAAACAACCTTAGATCTGCTAGTAGAAACACTAGAATTAAAAGAAATCATAAACGCTCCAGTAAGACAATTAAGTTTAGGACAGAGGATGCGCTGCGAAATTGCTGCTTCATTAATACATAACCCCAAAATCTTATTCTTAGACGAACCGACGATTGGCCTTGACGCCGTTTCGAAAATAGCAGTCCGCCAGTTTATTAAAACCATCAATCAGGAAAAAGGCGTCACCGTTGTCCTCACTACCCACGATATGAATGACATTGAAGCTCTAGCCAATCGAGTGATATTAATTGGTAAAGGCAGCTTGCTCTATGATGGAAAAATAGAGGAATTGAGAAAACGTTTTGGAACGCAAAAAACGATTACGGCTGATTACCGTAAAAGTTCAATTCCTATAGATATTCCTGGAACAAGTGTAATCTCTTGGGCTCCCGAACATGTTGTCCTTAATATTGATACGGAACAGACACTTACCTCTGAGGTGATTACCAAACTATCCAACCAGGTAGAACTTCTCGATGTCACAATCGAATCACGGCCAATAGAAGATATTATTGTCCAGCTGTATAAGGAGTTCCAAATATGAAAGTGTACGCATCGGTATTAAAAATTAGGTTATTAATTGGTATGCAATATCGATCAGCTGCACTGGCCGGGGTGGCAACGCAATTCTTCTGGGGATTTATTTCGATAATGGTATTTGAAGCATTCTATGAATTTGCTGCTGTAACACCGCCAATCTCATTGAAAGAGTTAATTACCTACATATGGCTGCAGCAGGCTTTCCTTGCTTTCATCATGCTTTGGTTTCGGGACAATGAATTATTTGATCTGATAACAAGCGGGAATATCGCCTATGAACTTTGCCGTCCTACAGATTTATATGGTTTCTGGTATGCTAAACTTCTGGCACAGAGACTATCAAGCGCATTACTACGCTGTTATCCTATCTTAATCGTGGCTTTCTTTTTACCAAAACCCTACAACATGACACTTCCTCCCAATGCTGTAACCTTTATTTTGTTTATCATTACTCTTTTATTAGGCTTACTGCTATTAGTAGCCATTTCTATGTTCTTATACATTTCCGTCTTTGTAACCTTATCGCCAATGGGATCACTGTTGATATTTGGAGTTCTAGGGGAATTCTTTGCGGGTTTGATTATACCTATACCTTTAATGCCTTTATGGCTGCAAAAAATTGCCTACGTCCTCCCATTTCGCTGGACTGCAGATTTTCCATTCCGTGTTTATTCAGGACATATAGCGCAAAGTGACGCCATAATCGGAGTTTTTATTCAATTGGGATATCTTCTAGGTCTCCTTTGGTTAGGAAAATTGGCGCTTAACAGTGCCCTAAAAAGAGTGGTCGTACAGGGGGGATAATGGGAGATGAATCTTTATTTTAAATATTTATTAATCTTATTTAAGTCACAAATGCAATACCGAACATCGTTTTGGCTATTATCAATTGGACAGTTCTTTATTCCTTTTTCGGTTTTTGCTGGGCTCTACTTTTTGTTTGAGCGATTCGGGCAGATAAAAGGGTGGGATTTCTTCGAAGTTGCCCTCTGTTTTGCGGTTATTCACATGGCTTTTTCGTTAAGTGAGTGTTTTGCACGGGGATTTGACACATTTTCAAGTTTAATTGTTAAGGGGGATTTCGACCGACTTCTGGTACGCCCTCGAAGCACCTTTCTTCAAGTACTAGGGTCTAAATTTGAATTCACACGAATAGGCAGGCTCCTGCAAAGTGCGATTGTTCTTATATGGGCATTGAATAATCTGCCCATCGAATGGAGCTTTATGAAAGCCGTTACCCTATTTTTTATGATTACCAGTGGTGTTCTAATATTTACGGGTATCTATATGCTTGCCGCGACGATGTGCTTTTGGACAGTTCAGGGGCTGGAAGTAGCAAATATCTTTACAGATGGTGGCAGAGAGATGGCTCAGTATCCGTTAAATATTTATCAAAAGTGGGTAGCCCGAATATTCACCTATGTCATTCCGTTTGGAACGGTAAATTACCTGCCGCTGCTGTTTATTCTTGGAAAAACAGCCGGGAATGAGCTGCTTTATATGCTTATGCCAATTGCGGGGAGTCTCTTTATTCTTCCTTGTTTTCTTGTGTGGCAATTTGGAGTAAGGCATTATCGGTCCACCGGTTCATGAGCAAAGCAGTGGGATTCCCACTGCTTACCTTTTTTTAGCCATATTTTCCTGTGCCATTTTGACAAGCTCCCGTACCATGCTGCCGCCTAACCTGCCGCCGACCTTCCCAGCTTGCTGTGAAGTGAGCTGACCATTGTATCCTTTCTTTAATGGAACACCTACCTCTTCGGCAGCCTCAAATTTAGCGTTCTCTGGATTTTGTGCCTGAACGACCCTTGCCTTTAAAGCATCTAATCCATTTCTAGCCTCTGGAACGAGAATTTTATTTCTTCTGGCCATGATGAAATCCCTCCTTTACGGTTAGGATGACCCATTTGCAAAAATAAACAGCAATGACTGGCTAAATCCTTATTTATCCAGTATAATAACTACAAATCAAGTCGGAAAAAATCAATGAAAAAGAGAGTAATTCTTTGGGAAGTCAAAGCGAGTCAGGGATGGTGGGAGCCTGATACGAAACAAAGGATGAAGCGCACTTTTGAGATGTTTGCCTGAAGAAAGTAGGGCAAACCGGAGAACCCCTCCGTTAACAAGCCAAGCTGGTTCTTTTGGAACAAGTAGAGTGGTACCGCGAGTTAACTCTCGTCTCTTCATAATAGAGACGGGAGTTTTTTGTTTTTTTTTACGAAATGCTGAAGCCCCTAGGCGCCGAAGCTGAACAAAGATAGAAATTGGAGGTCTTAATTATGAATTATAAACAGGAGCTTGCAAAGGTTTTATGTGAAGCGCTAGGACAGGAAATTCAGGTAAAAGAACTTGAAATGCTAATTGAAAAGCCGAAAAATCCACAGCTCGGTGATTTAGCCTTTCCATGTTTTTTATTAGCAAAGCTAAAAAGGAAGTCACCCAATATTATTGCGGAAGAGTTATGCGAAAGGATTCAATCACCCATTTTCGAAAAGGTCGAAGTGGTGGGAGCCTATCTGAATATCTTTTTAAATAAAAAATTGGTTTCGGAAGCTACGATTACTGAAATTATCAAGCAAAAGGAAAAGTATGGTTCCCTAGACATTGGGAATACCCGTACAGTAACCATTGATCTGTCGTCGCCAAATATCGCAAAACCATTCTCAATGGGTCATTTGCGTTCAACGGTTATCGGAAACGCTATGGCATTTATTGTAGAAAAATGTGGATATAAACCTATTAGAATTAATCATATAGGTGACTGGGGTACTCAATTTGGTAAATTAATTACTGCCTATAAGCTTTGGGGAGAAGAAGAGAAGGTCAAACAAAACCCGATTAAGGAATTATTATCCCTCTATGTTAAGTTCCACGATGTAGCAGAAAATGACCATACACTTGTTGAACAGGGGAGAAGCTGGTTTAAAAAGCTTGAAGACGGAGATGAGGAGGCTTTATCACTTTGGCAGTGGTTCCGTGAAGAGTCTTTAAAAGAGTTTTCTAGAATATACGAATTAATGAACGTTCAATTTGATTCTTTTGCAGGCGAAGCTTTTTATAATGATAAAATGGATCGTATTGTCAAGCTGTTAGAAGAAACCCAATTGCTAGTGGAATCTGACCAGGCGCAAGTGGTTGACCTGACAGACGAAGGATTACCACCATGTTTAATTAAAAAATCCGATGGAGCGACGCTTTACGCAACGCGTGATTTAGCAGCAGCCCTTTACCGTAAAGAAAACTATGACTTTGACTTGTCATTGTATGTCGTTGGTAATGAACAGAGTCTTCATTTTAAACAGTTAATCGCAGTATTAGAAAAGATGGGCTTTTCATGGGCAAAGAATATGGTCCATATTCCGTTCGGGATGATGCTTAAGGACGGAAAGAAAATGTCGACCAGAAAAGGGAAGGTCGTCTTATTAGAGGAAGTACTAAATGAATCCATCACGATGGCAAGACATAATATTGAAGAAAAAAATCCAAACCTCACAAATAAAGACGTGGTAGCGAAACAGGTGGGTGTCGGGGCAGTTATGTTCCATGACCTAAAAAACTATCGAATGAATGATATAGAATTTTCGTTAGAAGAAATGCTGCGTTTTGAAGGAGAAACTGGTCCTTATGTCCAATATACTTATGCAAGGGCATGCTCTATTTTACGCAAAGCAAACTGGCAAGTAGACCATGCAGTAAAACAATCGTCTTCATCCTGGGAAAAGGAGAGGAAGGTTGTAAGTTTACTTACGGAGTTTACTAACGCTATTAAAAGAGCAAATGAACAGTTTGATCCATCACAAATCGCTAAATATATTGTGGATCTCGCACAAGCCTTTAATAAATATTATAGCGAGGTAAAAATTCTAGAAGATGGTGCAGAACAACAAGAACGCTTAGCACTTGTTTATTCCGTGACGATTGTTTTAAAAGAAGGATTGAGATTATTAGGGATCGAAGCACCAGAAGAAATGTAATAAAAATTTGGGGGAATAGTAGAATGAGTGAACTTTTGTTTAATAATATGGAGCTTACAAGAAGTTTCTTTATCAAGAATGTAGAAGCTGTTGAGGAGGGTCTCGTTGACGTACAACCTGAAGGGTTTAACAACACCATTCATTGGCATATTGGACATGTGTTAACGGCGGCTGAGAGCTTGATTTTTGATTTTCCTAAAAGTACCAACCATTTACCAGTGAACTATGGAATTATTCGCTAGAGGAACGAAACCAGTAGACTGGAAAGGAGATGTTCCTTCTATTTCAGTTTTAATTAGTCAGTTAAAAGAACAATTATCAAGAATGAAGGAGATTCCCGTTGAAAGTCTCAATGTGGAGTTAAAAGAGCCATTTCTTGGCCAAAAAACATTTGGTGAACTTGTAAATTTTGCACTGTTTCATGAGAATTTGCATTTAGGACATATCCAAGCTATGAAACGTGTTATCGAAACTGCCAAATAGTAGCAGGGAATATAGTATTTTTAATCCACCTTCTTGGTGGATTTTTTTTGCTAAAAGAAAAAGGGGGGGATGGAATAATAAAAAGTGAAAAACCTGAATTTTATTACTTTCCTTGAATGGATTGACACTAAGTATAGGTACTTTTATAATCTTTGTTGTGCTTGATATTTGTCAAAAATTGTCGAAATAAATTGTGTTTTCTATCTTCTTACATATTTGATAGAACATCATGAATAGGAGAGGGATTTGTTTGAAGTATCTACTATTTTTGGCTGCAATCATAATCATTTTTTTGTTAGCCTATATCGCAAGTAACAATAAGAAACGAATCAAGGTTAAACCGCTTGTCACTATGCTAGTATTACAGCTTATTTTTGCTTTTTTGCTGCTTAATACAGAAGTTGGGTTTGTCATTATTACAGCAGTCTCTAGTTTGTTCGACCATCTTTTAAGCTACGCTGCAGAGGGAATCAACTTTGTTTTCGGCGGAATGGCGAATGAAGGTGCAGGTCCATTCTTTATTAATGTCCTCCTGCCAATTGTCTTTATTTCAGTGCTAATTGGTATTGCACAGTATATTAAGGTTCTTCCTTTTATCATTCGATACCTTGGAATTATTTTAAGTAAGGTAAATGGATTAGGTAAGCTTGAATCCTATAATGCCGTTGCATCAGCTGTTTTCGGCCAGTCTGAGGTATTTATCTCTGTAAAAAAACAGCTTCCTTATATACCTGAACACCGCCTTTACACATTATGTACGTCAGCAATGTCAACGGTTTCTGCCTCCATTTTAGGGGCGTATATGACGATGATTGATCCGAAATATGTTATCACTGCCTTGGTTTTAAACTTATTTGGCGGATTCATGGTTGCCAATATCATTAATCCTTATGAGGTTTCAGCGGAAGAGGATATTATTGATGTTCAAGAGGGAGAAAAACAAACCTTCTTCGAAGTCTTGGGCGAATATATCATGGATGGGTTTAAAGTAGCCATTATTGTTGGAGCTATGTTAATTGGTTTTGTTGCATTAATCAGTATGATTAACCATGTATTTGATCTTATTTTTGGAGTTAGCTTCCAGACGGTTCTAGGATATGTGTTTTCACCACTTGCCTTTATCGTGGGTGTACCTGCGGCAGATATGGTTAAAGCTGGTACGATTATGGCTACCAAATTATTGTCAAATGAGTTTGTTGCGATGATGGATCTAGGAAAGATAGCAGATTCTCTATCCAGTAAAACAGTTGGGATTATTTCCGTATTCCTTGTATCGTTTGCAAACTTCTCATCTATTGGGATTATTACGGGGGCAGTAAAAGGACTGAATGAGGCGAAAGGAAATCAAGTTGCTAAGTTTGGACTTAAATTACTTTACGGTGCTACACTTGTAAGTTTACTAACAGCAGCAATCACAAGTATTATGTTATAAATAAAAGACTGTGTTAAAGCTTATTATTGATTTTGGCACTCTG
>NZ_NPDD01000226.1 GCF_002272245.1 Bacillus sp. 7884-1
ATGATTATTCGAAGAAGCATTCCTTAGTGGAGCATAAATCAACAGCCAAGTTTAACAGATCCAAAATAAAAAACAACCACCGATTATGAATCAGTGGTTGTTTTTTTAGTTTTCTTTATTAGGTAGTAGATGACACCAAGAATAACAGCTCCAATAATTATAGGCATTGTATATTGTGCTGCATATTCTTTAATATGTGACCAATTCTCGCCTAACGCATGTCCCAAGTAAAGGAATAGAATGGTCCATGGAATAACAGCTGCTACTGTATAAAGTGTAAATTTTGTCGGGGACATTTTAGCGATACCAGCTGGAATGGATATAGCATGCCTGACGATAGGAATAAATCGAGCAAAGAAAATGACGCCGACTCCATATTTTTTAAACCATAGTTCAGATAGGTCAATTTGCTTCTTTTTAATTAAGACATACTTTCCGTACTTCTCTAAAAATGGACGGCCTCCATAATACCCAGCCCAATAGAGGAAAAGCTGTGCTAATGTTCCGCCAATCGTCCCAGCAATGATTGCTCCTGGATAGCCAAGAATGCCTTCTGAAATCATATAACCGCCGTAACCTAAGACTATTTCACTTGGAATAACTTCTATCATTAACCCTAGTGCAATTCCAAAGTAACCTAACTCTGATAAGAACTCCAATACTGAAAAAATAAATTCCTTCATAGTTCACCTTCACTTTTGTATATGTTCTTTTGCTTTTATTAGTGTCTAGCTTCAGCGCCTAGGGGCTCGAGGTCATAAGCTTGTCTAGTTG
>NZ_NPDD01000227.1 GCF_002272245.1 Bacillus sp. 7884-1
TCGCCGGCTTGTCTTATGCCTGTCGCCCCCGGGAAAAATTGAACTGCATTTTTCCTTGGGCAAGGCGCTTACGCTTTTCTTAGTTTATAACAGTTCGGACAATAAAGAAATAAAAACAGCGGGAATCAGCTGTCCCGCTATTAACTACTTAGTGACCTTTTTGATGTAAACATGTAATTGCGGTGATGAAAACGAATACTGTAGACAATCCCCATTGCAAACATATTGCCCATTAACGAACTGCCCCCATAGCTAATGAAGGGTAAGGGAATTCCTGTTATCGGAAGGACCTGAATGGTCATACCGACATTTTGAAAAACATGAAAAGTTAGCATGGAAATGATTCCTGTACACACATATGTATTAAACGGATCATTCGTATCTAAGGCAGTTTTGATTAAATGATAAATTAATAGGAAAAATAGTCCAATGACAATACTCCCGCCTACAAATCCATACTCCTCACCAATTACGCTGAAAATAAAGTCTGTATGTCCTTCGGGAATGTATACTTCCCGATTTCCAAAGCCCTTTCCAGTAATCAAACCAGACCCAATGGCACTTAAGGATTTCAATAGGTGATAGCCCGAGCTGCTTGAATGATTAAACGGGTCGAGCCAAGCATAAATGCGGTTAAACTTGTATTGCTGTACATGTAAATATTTTTCCAGGATATCCGGTCTTTGCACGACTAGATAAATAATGAAAGCGCCAAGTGAAGCTCCAGTACTAAACAGGGGTAATATGATCTTCCATGTGATTCCCGAGACTAGAATGAATCCAACTAAGATGGATAATAAGACGAGAGAAGTGCCCAGATCATTCTGCTTCATAATAAAGAAGATAGGAACGAATGTGGTGATTCCCAATTTAAGCAATAACCAAAAGTCACTTTTAAATGTTTTCTCCAGATATTTCTCCTGATGCTTGGCTGCGACCGAGCTAAGAGCTAAGATTAAAAACGTTTTCACAAACTCTGAAGGCTGAATGGAGCCAACAGGAGTGATAAACCAACTTTTTGCTCCGTTTCTAATGGGCGCAATACTTTCAGGAGCAACCAATATGACTATAAGTAAAAGAATTCCAAATCCGTATAAATACCAAGAAAGCCTCCTATATTGATAACCATCGAAAAGGATTGTAATGGAAATGATGGCGGCTCCAACTATATACCAAAAGGTTTGTTTGGCTAAGAAATTTTCATCGTATTGTCCAGCACTTTGTGCACTATAAATTCCTACACAGCTAACAAGGAAAAATAGAAACAGAATTAATGTTAACGTCCAATCAAAGCGATCTACTTTTTTTGTGAAATTGTCCATATGCCACACCCAATTTTATCTGTTTGTATAGTGATATGCTAACAAAGAAAAGATTTGGTAACAATATATTTAGGAAAATTATTACAAGATGTTAACTATTATGACGAATCTGCTAGAGAATAGGTTTCAAAAAAATAAAGCACGATTTTAAGACCGTGCTTACAGAAGATAATTAAGGAACATCGTTGCAATTCCAAAGTACGTGAGCAGTGAAAAAATATCATTAATCGTCGTAATTAATGGGCCAGAAGCGACGGCAGGGTCTATATTTAAACGGAATAATATGAGCGGAATAATGGTACCAGCCATGGTGCCAATAATGAGAGTAAAGAAAAGGGAAACACCGACGACTGCACCTAAGATAAAGCTTCCCTGCCAGATATAGGCAATAATTGAAATGAGGATCGCGCAGGTAACGCCAATTGTCACTCCAACACCGAGTTCCCGCAAAACTAAGCGAGCAATGACTCCTTTATCTATATCGTGTGAGATAAGGCCTCTTACGACTACTGCAAGTGATTGAGTACCGGTATTCCCCGTCATCCCAGCAATCATTGGCATGAAAAAGGCAATAGCGACGACCTGATCCAATGTGTTTTCAAAACTGCTGATAATGCTCCCGGATATGAGTCCAATAAATAATAGCAAAATAAGCCATGGAAGCCTTCTGGCTGCAGCCACAAGTGTTTTTGTATCAAAGTCGATGGATTTCCCAGAGGCTGATAACTTTTCAATATCTTCATTTGCTTCCTTAATGACGACATCAATGATATCATCAACTGTTACAATACCAACTAGCACATTTTCTTCATCCACTACCGGGATGGCAAGGAAATCGTATCGTTCCGTCATTCGGGCTACTACTTCTTGGTCGGTGGTGACAGAAACTGAAATGACACGTTCATACATAATACTATTAATTTTTTCATTAAGATCCGCCATCAGTAAATCTCGATAGGAAACAACACCGACAAGCTTCCTCTCTTCATCAACAACGTAGAGGTAGTTAATCGATTCAGCAAACTCCGCAAACGTTTTTAACTTATCAACAGCTTCTCTGACATTATAATAACTTCGAATCCACACAAAACGATTGGTCATCATTCTTCCAGCAGTTTCAGGTGGATAATTCATGATATTGGTTACCGCTTTAGACTCCTCTACCTTCATACCAGAGAGCAGTGACTCTTTTTTCTCTGGTGATAGTTCATCCAGGAGTAAGGCTAAATCATCATTGTCCATTAAATCAAGGACTTTGCTGGATTTCTCAATTCCAAGTTTATTTAATACTTCAAGCTGTTCTTCTTTTTCAAGCTCCTGCA
Organism: Bacillus sp. 7884-1; assembly: GCF_002272245.1. Classification (GTDB taxonomy): domain Bacteria; phylum Bacillota; class Bacilli; order Bacillales; family Cytobacillaceae; genus Neobacillus. Next base: position 2,645 of record NZ_NPDD01000227.1, read on the forward strand.
TTAAGTCAGCAAGTACGTCAAAATTTAAGAATAAAAGAAATCGAAGTTTATGCTTTTCCGGTAAATCCTCGTATATCTTTGCCGTGTCATATGGCTGTAATTCTTCGAGGATTGTAATAAAGTCAGTCTTTTTGTTTTCTTTTAGTAATTTAATAATATGGAGAGTTATTTCATCCTGCGTCATATCTTTAATCATCGTATACGCTCCTTTCTAACGGTGCGTTTTTACACTCTATACAAGTATGTTAGAAAATGTTTTGCTGATAAAATGCCAATACTAGTAAGGAGTTTAAAAATAGTATGTGTTATTCGTAAAATAATCAAGCTAACTGTTTCAAAAGTATCACAAAAACCTTTAGAATTGTAAAAGAATTGAAATAAGCTATTTGGACTATTAATGATAAAATGATGAAGGATTGGTTAAGATTAGTGAGCATTTTTATGTAGTACGTTCTAACTCATTAACATAGATTTTATTTTTCCTGATCGGGGGAGTTTGGCTTTGAAAAAGCATCATCCAGACATACGGGATCTCGTTTATGTCCATCTAAATCAAAATGATCAGTATGTACTGTCTTACGGTATCGAATTTGCCGAATTTGCTGCTGCTTTTTCCGGCGTTTTAAATCCGTTGCTATTATTAAAGCACCACTATGAAGATGGTGACTTTAATATGCATACACTGCTCGAATATTGTCCTGAGGATAAAATCAAGAAGCTTGCTGCCGAAGATATATATGGCTACGGAGATTTTTGCTGGATTGACTTTGTTGAAGAAGAAGGATTAAATGAACTCACAGGGCAGGAAATAGCGGAATTGTTATATTTGGGTCATCAGAAGCAGCATTTAAAACTTCCCTTTTATAATAAGCTTGGTAATCGCTTTGTTTATTTAGCCCATGATGATGGTTTCTTTAATAAAACATATTATCGAAGTTTTAAGGATTTTTTTCAACTCTTAAGTCAAGCCCTTTCAAGTAAGTTAGGAGAGTTAAAGCTTGAAAAGTCAATCCTTGGAATTAGGAAAAAACGTCTATATCCACCGATAAATAAGGAAATTCTCCTATCTCTAACCCCTTTTATTAAGGAAGGTATCTGTATTTCCTTACGAGATGTGGATCATCAGCGAAGCAGGCTGGAAATCCCTATCTGGGTGATAGGCGACTTTGCCTCAATGGATGACATGTACGAGGAATATGAACAAATTTCTGGTGAAAACTGCCATGCAAAAATCATCTTTGATAAGAAAACAAAAGAATGGAAGCTAACCGTAATCTAATCTCTCCATTTAGGTGGAGAGATTTTATTTGTGTAAGGTATAATAGGAAGTTTTTAACCAAGCTGTAGGTTTCATAAAATAATAAAAGTGATAAAATAAAATCGTGAAATGCGAAAATGGAGGTTTAGTATGAAAACAAAAATTGGTTTATTGTACGGGGGGAAATCCGCCGAACATAAAGTATCCTTACAAACAGCACTTGCGGTAATAAAAGCGCTTGATCTTGAAAAATATGAAATACATCCGATTTACATAAATGTAGAAGGTCAGTGGATAAAGGGACCACAGCTTACTGCACCTGTAGAAAACGTCAAAGCATTAGAATTTTCAAATGAAAATCAGTTAACCCCTTTATCATTAGCACCAACCATCTTCCAGAACAGCGAACAAACTGAAAACGAACACCTAGATGTAATTTTCCCACTGCTGCACGGGCCGAATGGTGAAGATGGAACAGTACAAGGATTATTGGAGTTATTAAACCTTCCGTATGTTGGGAATGGTGTATTAGCCTCTGCGGCGGGTATGGATAAGGTAATGATGAAAAATGTGTTTGCTCAAGCAGGGTTGGCACAGGTAAATTATGTTGCCTTTATTAGAACAGAATGGGAAAAGGCGAAAGAATCTGCCTATACCAAAGTGGAAGAGAAACTCGGGTACCCTTGCTTTGTAAAACCGGCTAACCTAGGTTCAAGTGTTGGCATTAGTAAATGTACAAACCGAGCAGAACTTGAAGCGGCCTTCGTTGAGGCGTTTCAATTTGATCGTAAAGTAATCATTGAAGAGGGCGTAATCGCCCGTGAAATCGAAGTGGGTATCCTTGGAAATGACGAACCAAAGTGCTCTGTAGCCGGTGAAATTGTTCCAAAGAAGGATTTTTATGATTATAAAGCGAAATATGAAGATGGTGATACGGCATTAATCATTCCGGCAGATGTTTCCGAGGAAGAATATCAACAAATAAAGGAAATGGCCATTCAAGCCTTTAAAGCGCTGGATTGCTCAGGACTTGTTCGTGCGGACTTCTTCTTAACAAAAGACGGTAAGGCTTTAATTAATGAAGTGAATACAATGCCGGGTTTTACACCTTTCAGCATGTTTCCGCTACTATGGAAACATACAGGTGTTGAATATCCACAATTGATTGAAACGTTAGTTAATCTTGCAAAAGAAAGACATGCAGAAAAACAAAACATTAAATACACTTTCTAAGAAATTGACACGGCAGGGTGCCGTGTCTTTATTTAAGGCTCTTTTCTTAAACCTTGTTGCTTTTTGTATACAAAATTAATGATTGTGCTGTGTATTCGAAAAAAAAGCATAATTATAAGAAAAGAGCCTGCAAACTAAATTCATAGGCGCAAAATAACTATTTCCACGTTAAAATCGGCTTTAAGATTTTAACAACAAAAGTTTCGAAAACAGCCCTATTTAAAATTCACAACTAACTGGAGGTTTGAAATGATAAAAAGAAATCTAAAGCAGATATCAGATATGATAGCTGTTAAAAATGATATTACCTCATTTGTTGAGATAGAAATTACCGGTGTTTCCATTGATTCTAGAAAAATTGAACCTGGTAATTTATTTATTCCTTTTAAAGGGGAAAGCTCGGATGGTCATAAATTTGTAGAGGAATCGCTTAAAAAGGGCGCAGGTGCTGCATTGTGGCAAAAGGATGTGCCCAATCCACCAACACACTTACCTATCCTTATTGTTGAAGATTGTTTAGTTGCCTTGCAGGAATTGGCGAGAGAATATCGCAAACAATTACCAGTAAAAGTGGTAGGAATTACCGGTAGTAATGGAAAAACCACCACAAAAGATATGACAGCATCCCTCTTATCCACCACTTATAAGGTACAAAAAACAGAAGGAAATTATAATAACCATATTGGATTGCCTCTAACCGTTTTAGGTTTAGATAAGGATACTGAAATTGCCGTATTAGAAATGGGAATGAGTGGAAGAGGAGAAATAGAATTTCTCACAAAACTTGCTTCTCCGGATGCAGTTGTAATTACAAATATCGGAGAATCACATCTTCTTGATCTTGGGTCAAGAGAAGGAATTGCCGAAGCTAAGCTTGAAATTTTGCATGGGTTAAAAGAGGGGGGACTGGCCGTCCTTCATGGCGATGAACCACTTCTTATGGAACGAATAAATAAATATAAAGGGAATGTTAAGGTTCTAACATTTGGAAGAAATAACCGGAATGACTTTTATCCTACAGAAGTCATACAGTTAGAACATGGCAATAGGTTTACGATCAATGAGTCCTCAGAAAACTTCGAACTTCCTGTATTAGGAACTCATAATATATTAAACGCACTTGCTGCGATGATCATTGCTAACCACTTTGATGTGCCATTTACTAAAATGAATGAGGGCTTAGCAAACGTTAAACTCACCAATATGAGGATGGAGCTCGTCGAGGGGAGTCATGGTGAAAAGATAATCAACGACGCCTATAATGCTAGTCCAACCTCAATGACGGCGGCAATTGAACTGGTTTCAAACCTAAAGGGTTACCAGAAAATCATTCTAGTTCTCGGTGATATGCTAGAACTAGGTCCTCAGGAAGAACAATACCATCAACAAATTGGTGAGGGATTGAATCCGGGTAAAATAGATTTGGTCTTTACCTTTGGAAAGTTAGCAGAACACATAGCTGAAGGAGCACGTTCCGCTTTAGGGAAACACAGAGTTTTTTCCTATAGTGACAAAAATGAGCTGATTAAAGTGTTAAAGCAGCATGTAAATAACGAATCATTAGTTCTGGTAAAGGCTTCAAGAGGAATGAGATTAGAAGAAATTGTTACAGCATTACAGAATAAGTAAGGATTTAATACCCAAAAATAAGACCGTATGCTAAATGCTGTTAATGGAACACTAAAGAAAAATATTCTTCAAAATAAAGCAGGTGAAGAGAATATGATTGGCTGTTTATGTATTCATGGCTTTACAGGGGCACCATATGAAGTAGAGCCTCTTGCTGAGTATTTAAAGAACCATACAGACTGGATATTCAGTGTCCCGACTCTTCCTGGCCATGGCGAAAATCTTTCACTAAAAGGTGTCCAATATCAACAGTGGATCGAACATGCAGAGAACGAATTAAAGAAATTAATTGATACCTGTGATCAGGTCTATGTGATAGGATTTTCCATGGGTGGTATGATTGCAAGTCTTCTAGCTGCAAAGCACCCGGTGGACAAGCTTGTACTACTTAGTGCAGCTGCCTATTACCTAAACCCTAAACAAATGGCAAGTGAAATTAAATCAATGATTTTGGATTTATTAAAAGGAAACTTAGAAAATAATGAATTTTTTCAGCGATATAAAAGAAAAATAAAAGCAACTCCCATAAAAGCGACTTTACAATTTCGCAGGCTTGTTTCTTACATTAAACCACTTCTTCCTCAAGTAGAAGTGCCAACACTGATTGCACAGGGGGAATGTGACGGAATCGTCCCTCCTAAAAGTGCAGAATACTTATATCGTACAATTAGCGCTAAAACAAAAAGGCTTACGTATATCAAGGATTCTAGCCATCATATTTGTCATTGTGAGGAAAAAGAGGCCCTTTTTTCCCAAGTGTATGACTTTTTGATGGAGAGGTAATTGCCGATATGGGACCGTAAAAAACGCATTAATTGCAATAAGCTTGTAATAGTGTTATGATTATCTGCAACGTGTCTAAAGAACGATGAATAAAGGGCATACTCCTTGAAGGAGAATGTCTTTTTTTGGTAAAATATAGATGTTACCTACTTGCGGCATTTTGATGCGTGTCTAGCTGCAGCGCCTAGGGCTCGACCGCTTCAGTCCAACGATGAAGTCACATGTGACTTCACCGACAGGCCCTACAACGCTTTTCGCCCCTAAGCAAGACGCTTTCCGCATTTCTGAGTATCGGGCGAAAATATTCAGCACTTTAAAAATATTTTCACATAGATGAAGGAGAATGAAAACATTGACAAAGTTTGAAGATTTAGGCCTAAGTCAGGCCACTTTAGAAGCTGTCCTCAAAATGGGTTTTGAGGAAGCAACACCAATCCAGGCAGAAACTATCCCAATGGGGCTTGCAAACAAGGATTTGATTGGGCAGGCTCAAACAGGAACAGGTAAAACAGCTGCATTTGGAATTCCTTTAGTTGAAAAGGTTGATGTAACCAAGGATGCCATCCAAGGAATCATCATTGCACCAACTCGTGAGCTTGCGATCCAAGTATCAGAAGAGCTTTATAAAATTGGATCAGGAAAAAGAGTCCGCGTTCTATCCATTTACGGGGGACAGGACATCAGCCGCCAAATCCGTTCATTAAAGAAGTTTCCACATATTATTGTTGGTACTCCTGGACGTGTACTGGATCATATAAACAGAAAAACAATGCGCTTAGATACAGTTAATACTGTTATTCTTGACGAAGCAGATGAAATGTTAAATATGGGATTCATTGAAGACATTGAAACCATTCTTGCTTCTACACCGGCAGAGCGTCAAACTTTACTTTTCTCAGCAACAATGCCAGCTCCGATTCAAAGAATGGCAGAAAAGTTTATGAAAGACCCACAAATTGTCCGTGTCAAGATGAAAGAAATGACTGTACCGGCGATTGAACAATTTTATCTTGAAGTGATGGAAAAGAATAAATTTGATGTCTTAACAAGACTTCTTGATATTCAATCACCAGAGTTAGCGATTATCTTTGGACGGACTAAACGCCGCGTCGACGAATTATCCGAAGCTTTAACCTTAAGAGGTTACACAGCTGAGGGAATTCACGGAGATTTAACGCAGGCGAAACGTATGCAGGTCCTTCGGAAATTTAAAGAAGGAACAATTGATGTATTAGTGGCAACGGACGTGGCAGCAAGGGGTCTAGATATCTCTGGCGTAACCCATGTTTACAACTTTGATATTCCACAAGATCCTGAAAGCTATGTCCACCGAATTGGACGTACAGGACGTGCTGGTAAATCAGGTATGGCCCTAACATTCATCACACCACGTGAAAAGTCTTACCTATCTGTTTTAGAAAGAACAACGAAACGCAAGATGGAAAGAATGACTGCTCCTACACTTGATGAAGCATTAGAAGGTCAACAACGAGCAGTAGTGGATAAGATTGTGCAAACAATTGAAGGAAATAATCTTCAGTATTATAAAAGAGCTGCTCAAGAATTACTTGAAGAGAATGATGCTTCAACTGTCATTGCAGCTGTTTTGAAAATGTTAACAAAAGAGCCTGATCAAACACCGGTTAAGTTAACAGAAGAATCACCAATGCATTCTAAGAGGGACAGAAAGCCACAAGACCGTGACCGTAGAAAAAGAGATGACAATAGAAGCTATAATTCTTCACGTGGTGGCGAACGTGGTGATCGCGATCGTAAAAAGGCACCTGCTAAGCCAAGAACAGGTGAAAAGCGTACATCAGGAAAACCAAAACCAAGAAGCTTTAACAGATAATCAGCATCAAAATCAGCATGGACTATACGTCCATGCTTTTTTTGATGCCTTTTCACGTAATGGTGGGGGAATGGGGTTAGGCAGATTCAAAATT
>NZ_NPDD01000228.1 GCF_002272245.1 Bacillus sp. 7884-1
ATGTGGCGAATTGGTTAGGCAGATAAACAAAGGGATTTGGCAGGTGAAGTGGGGGAAAGGGCAGGTAGGCAGTCAAAATTAGCAGGTGAAGACACCTTTTTGGCAGGAAAGCCGATATTCCATAAAAAGAAAGGCTGTGATTCACCCAACCTGCCCGATTGTACCGTCGAAATTTAGGGGTTATGGGGAATAGTAAGAGTACAACTGGAGGGAGTGATTATGGATGATTGTTAAACTTGGATATGTGGCGATGAGTGTTGTGCTTCAAAATGCTTCTCCGTCTCAAACGATGACATTTGCACAATTTAGCAAGATAAAGGACCGTGAAGCAGCAATTCGAAAGCTAGAGCGAATTGCAGAATCAAATATAGATCATTGCTTAAGGTTATTAAAGCACAATGCCGGAAATCAAATTCACTTCTTCCGTCTAAGCTCCCGCCTAATCCCGCTGGCTAATCACGAGGAACTGCTTGATTGGGATTATATAAAGCCATTGAAAGAATCATTTAAAAAAATCGCTGACTACCTTAATCAGTACCCAATGCGAATTGACTTTCACCCAGACCATTTTGTTGTCCTTAATACGCCCAACAAAGAAATACTCTCTAATGCATTGAAGACACTTGTAATGCATAAGAAATTGCTAAAGGGCATGGAGATTGACACAGAACATCGTTGTGTACTGCATGTAGGCGGCGGCTACGACGATAAGGAAAAGGCACTTGAACAGTTTATTCATAATTGGGGATATATCCAGCCTGCTATTCAAAACATGATTATGCTCGAAAACGATGATACCACTTTCACAGTGAAAGAAACTCTATACCTTTGTGAGAAGTTAGGGATACCAATGGTATTTGATTACCACCATCATTTGGCTAATCATGAAGAGGAAGAGTGGCAGGAAGATTGGGGACGAATCGTTAGCACGTGGAAAACATCACCACTTCCAGTAAAAATGCATATATCAAGTCCTCGCTCTGAGAAGGAATATAGGGCGCACGCAGATTTTGTTGATCCGGAAATGTTTTTAGAATTCATAAATAAAATTAAAGGAACTGTTCCTGAGGTCCATTGCATGATAGAAGCCAAGCAAAAGGATGCCGCCCTCTTTCGCCTAATGGAGGATTTACTTGGCAGTAAGGGAATTAAACCAATAGACCAATCTAGTTTTGTTGTTGAATAACCTTGATGTTTCCTCCCTTATTACCGTGTATACTTAAGAGAGCAGTGTGAATGGGAGGGGAAGTGTATGATACTAGAGCCGCAAAAACGTATATCTGCAAAGGCATTAACCGTTTGGAAAATTTCAGGTGTGATTAAGATTGTCATTAGCTGGATCCTAACAGGAGTGGCTATTTTTCTATTACATATCTTTAATGGTCCATTTTGGATTTCAGTGATATTAATTGGAATCGAACTTATTTCTACATATTTATTCATTTTTTTATTGCCGTCAATAAAGTGGAGACGCTGGCGGTATGATGTTAGAGATGAGGAAGTTGAACTTCAGGAAGGTATTTTCATCGTAAAGCGAACGTTAATTCCGATGATTCGCGTTCAACATGTTGATACGGTACAGGGACCTATTTTACGTAAATATCAATTAGCCTCAGTTATTATTAATACCGCTGCAACTTCACATGAAATTCCTGCATTAGAAGAGAGTGAGGCAGAAGAATTAAGGCACTTTATTTCTAATCTTGCAAGGGTGGCGGATGAAGATGTCTGAACCGAAAAGGCTTCATCCGATTGTGATAGTGCTGACTATAGGTAAAAGGTTAAAGGATACCATTTTTAGTTTTATTGCATTGTTCTTTATTTGGAATAAAGGAGGAAAGCTGCTGCTATTTGGGGCGATCGCTATCGCAATGGTTGTAATCGTTCTGACAAGTATTCTTTCCTGGCTGCGATACACCTATAGATTGGAGCAGAATGAGCTTCGGATCGAATTTGGTGTTTTTGTTCGCAAGAAGAGATATATCCCTTTAGAGCGGATTCAAAGTCTGGATATTTCAGAAGGAATCCTTCAACGTCTATGCGGAATGGTGAAGGTCAAGATTGAAACCGCAGGAGGAAGCGGGACAGATGAAGCAGAAGCGGTCCTGGCGGCTATCTCTAAAGAAGAGGCGCGCTATATTCAAGAATATGTAGCTGCAGCTAAAAAACCTGTTGTTCAAGAAGTTGAATCTGTTCAGGAAATTCCTAGTCATACTGTATATAGGATTACTCCAGCTCAGTTAATCTTACTATCACTTACATCGGGTGGTGTAGGAGTAGTCATATCAGCGGTATTGGCGTTTTTCTCACAGCTGGATGATTTGATTCCTTATGAAAGAGTATTTCGTGGAGTTGAACAATGGGCAGTAAGTAATCTGATTATCATTGTCCTGCTTGTTTTTGGAGGCTTCCTGGTTGCTTGGGTTATTGCCCTTATTGGAACGATGCTAAAATATGCGAATTTCAATGTCACGAAAACAGAACATGATTTGGTTATTTCTCAAGGTTTATTAGAAAAAAGACAGATTACAATTCCGTTAACTCGGATTCAAGCCATCAGGATTAATGAAAATATAGTTCGTCAATGGCTGGGTTATGGGTCGGTTCTGGTTGAAAGTGCAGGTGGTTCAGCTAGTAATCAAGAAGGTTCAAAGGTACTGCTCCTGCCGCTTGTAAAGATAGATACAATTAAAGACATTTTGGGGCCCCATCTTACGGATTACCAACTATCCTCAAGCTTTAATCCCGTACCTAAAAGAGCGATGCTTCGTTATGTTTTTAGGAGCTGGATCTTTATTGTTCCTGTAGTGGCTGCTGCTATTTTCTTTCTAAAGGCTTGGGGACTTCTTTCATTGATAGTTCTAGCGTGGTTTACTTTTTGGGGAATATTAAAATATAAGGATGCCGGATGGAAGCTGGAAAACCAGCAATTAAATCTACGGTATCGAAAGCTAGTTAGATCTACCGTATTTATCAAGAAAAATAAAATCCAAAGTCTAGAAATGAAAGAAAGCTACTTTCAAAAAAGAAAAGAACTAGGGTCGCTGGAAGCATTCGTGAAGGTTGGCTTCGGTGGTGCTGGGGGCACTGTAATCGATATGGACCAAAATGATGTGAAGCAAGTTTATTCTTGGTTTTCGAGGGAAGCTAATAAAAGGGATTGAACCAAAATATTGGCTCAATCCCTCTTTTTATTATAAAAAATAGCTCCTAGTAAAAAACCTCCTAATAAACCAAATAGATGGGCAGTGATATTAATATTGGGCTGGATGAAGGTCATAATCAAGCTAAGAGCACAAATGATAAGGATAATTTGCGAATTTTGCTGTGAGAGCATATGCTTACGAAAGAGAATCATGCTTATATAATAGCCAAATAATCCAAAAATCGCGCCACTAGACCCAACATGTACATAGGTTAAAGGTTCAAGTAGTAAAGTCGCCACATTTGCAAGGATCCCGGAAACAAGATAGACGAGCAGGAATTTACCTTTACCGAGAAGCCTTTCAAGTGCTGGACCAAAAAGAACAAGTGAGAAACTGTTAAAAAGAACATGTGTAAACCCGCCATGCGTAAAGATGGGAGTGACAAGTCTCCAATACTCACCTTCCATAATATAGAGGTTTACCCCTGAAAAAGTCGCTTTAAACCAAAAGTTTGGGAATATGGGTAAAGCGGTTAAAAGATATAAAAGGAAATGGATGGCAATAATAATAGAAACAACCGGATAAAAACGGATAAATTCGCGAAAACTTTCTGTTCTCGTAAACATAAAAAACCTCCCTGAGTAAACTTACTAATTATAATAGACTGAATTAAGGTCTTGTTGTACTATTATGCATCTTTAAATATAAATAGAAGGGAACCTTGAGCATGATTAAAGGGATTGGAATTGATATTATTGAACTCTCCAGGATCGAAGAGATTGTCACTAGACAAAAGAAATTAGTAGATCGAATACTGACTGAAAATGAGAAACGAACGTTCGTACAGCTTCCTGAGCGAAGAAAAATTGAATTTTTAGCTGGGAGATTTGCGGCAAAAGAGGCTTATTCTAAGGCTCTTGGGACGGGAATCGGTAAAGAGTTATCTTTTCTAGATATTGAAATCGAAACAGATTCTTTAGGCAAGCCCTGTATCGTAAAGCCTGAAAGTAATGGATTTCTTTCTATTTCACACAGCAGAGATTATGCTGTTGCACAGGTAGTCATCGAAGAAAAGTAGAAAAATTCATAATAGCTTGGCAATCCTTTTATCATATTCCAAAAGGTTGTCTCATATATTCATAGGGAAATGGGAGAGACGAGTCTTCTTTATATTCATATGAAAATGAGACAAGAAGGGGTTGAAGGAATTGAAGAAAAGGTTTTTGCTTTTGTTTACGGGGTTAATGGTCATCTTTCTACTAGCTGCCTGTGGCTCTAAGTCAAAAGATGATGTGGTGAAAGAGTTGAATGGAAAACTAAATGATTTAACTGGTTATAAAGTAGATGCAAAAATGACGTTGAAAATGGGAACTGATTCACAGGTGTATAATGTTGAGATTTGGCATAAGGATCCAACATTCTACCGTGTTAATTTAAAAAATGCAGAAAAAGATCAAAGCCAGATGATCTTACGTAATGATGAAGGGGTATTTGTTTTAACTCCTGCACTTAAAAAGAGTTTCAAATTCCAAAGTGACTGGCCGCAAAACAGTAGCCAAGCTTATTTATACGAATCGTTAATTAAAGACATTGTTGAAGATAAAGAGTCGAAATTCTCTGCTACAAAAGAACATTATGTATTTGAAACAAAAACTCGTTATCAAAACAATAGTATGCTGCCAATCCAGGAAATTAAACTAAACAAAGAAGATTTATCACCGGCGATGGTAAAAGTGATGGACCCAGATCGAAATGCTCTAGTTACTGTAGTATTCTCAAAGGTTAAATTCAACGCCAGCTTTGATGATAGCGATTTTGATATGAAAAAGAATATGACTCGTGCTGATCTAAACCTTCCTGTAATGGCAGATAGTAAGGATGAACCCTTTACTGTTAAATACCCAACTGCTGATATGGGTGCGAAGTTAGTGGATGAAAAGGTAGTCAAACTTGAGGATGGAAAACGTGTTGTCCTAACCTATGAAGGTGCTAAGTCATTCACACTAGTACAAGAAAAGGTAACCGTGAAGGAAGCCTCATCGTCACCAACTTATGTGGATGGAGACTTAGTTGATTTAGGTATTACTATCGGTGCTGTTTCTGAAGGCTCGATTACGTGGACTTCCGATGGTGTAGACTACATGATTGCATCAAATGACTTAACGGAAAATGAACTCATCGAGATTGCAAGAACTGTGCAAGGAGATGTAGAAAAATAAGATTAAAGGATACAGGCTCTGTATAGGGCCTGTTTTTCATTTGACAATTAAAATAAGTAGTTTGATAATCAATAGGGTAAAAATAAATATATAAAAGTGACTTTAAGTAATTAGGAAGTGGAATAATGACAGAGCAGGGCTATTTTTATAGAGATACATGGGCAGAGGTTGATTTAGATTATATTCTCGCAAATGTTACATCTGTCAAAAAACTTTTGCCTCCCAAAGTGGAAATCATAGCTGTGGTAAAAGCAAATGCATACGGTCATGGGGATTTTAAAGTGGCCGAGAGTGCACTGAAAGCAGGTGCAACGTATCTAGCAGTTGCATTTATGGATGAGGCCATCGCCCTCCGGAATAAGGGAGTACTTGCACCCATTCTAGTCTTAGGTGCAACACGTCCAGAAGATGTTGAGCTAGCAGTCGAATTTAACATTACCATTACAGTATTCCAGTTAGAATGGGTAACGGTTGCACAATCCTATCTTCCAAAAGATAAGGTACTTCCAGTTCATATTAAGCTTGATACTGGAATGGGGAGAATTGGTATCCGTACAAAGGAAGAGTTAGCACAGGTTATCGAAACGATTTCAAGAGATGGACGGCTGTCAATTGAGGGTATCTTTACCCACTTTGCCACAGCAGATGAAGCAGATCAAACTTACCTAGATAAACAATTAGAGTTATTTCATGATTTGCTGTCTGTTCTGAAGGAACAGCCTAAATATATCCATTGCAGTAATAGTGCCGCTGCTTTATGTTTCTCAAAGGCTAATTTTAATGCCGTTCGTCTTGGAATTGCGATGTATGGATTGACACCGTCTCCTGAAATAGAACATGAACTGCCTTTTCCCCTTAAGGAGGCGTTTTCGCTCCATTCGAGACTTGTCCATGTGAAAAAACTCGATAAAGGTGATAAAGTAAGTTATGGTGCTACTTATGAGGCAGAGGACGAAGAGTGGATTGGTACGATTCCTATCGGTTATGCTGACGGCTGGATTCGTCGACTTCAAGGGCAGGAAGTATTGGTTGAAGGTAGAAGGGTGCCAATTGTTGGCAGGATTTGTATGGATCAATGTATGGTAAAATTACCACATGAAGTTCCTGTCGGGACGACTGTTACGTTAATAGGCAGACAGAGTGAAGAGTTTATTTCAGTTAATGAAATTGCTCAAAAACTAGAAACAATCAATTATGAAGTACCATGTATCATCTCAACTAGAGTGCCCCGTCTATATAAACAAGGTGGGAAAATTGTCGTATTAAAAAACTATCTTCTGCCCGAATAAATGGCCTATTATTAAAAATGGGAACATATTTATGATAATGCGGAATTTTGGTGCATAAAAGGTAGTTTGTTTGGCCTATAATACAGAAGTATTATAATTAGTCTATGCATGTTGGGCATTAAGTGGTATTATTAAATATGGTAGATAGAAAAAATGGTGTGTAGTGATGGTGGAGGTGTATGTTTGTGTCTGAATCCGGCGCAACTACGGAAATCTTAGTAAAATTACCGCAACATCTTTTAACCGAGTTAGATGGTTTTGTAAAATTAGAAAACGTTAACCGGAGCGAGTTTATTTATCAGGCAACTAAAATGTATTTACGCGAACGAAAAAAGAGACAAATTCGCGAATCCATGAGACGTGGGTACATGGAAATGGCAATGATCAATTTATCGATTGCATCGGAAGCATTTCAAGCAGAATTTGAGGCAGAGCACACAGTTGAACGTCTTGTAAGCGGAGGGTAATCCCTTGATTGTCAAGCGTGGTGACGTTTATTTCGCGGACCTATCCCCAGTTGTTGGTTCTGAACAAGGCGGCGTCCGTCCTGTACTTGTCATTCAAAACGACATCGGGAATCGGTTTAGTCCCACAGTTATTGTTGCAGCGATTACAGCACAAATTCAAAAAGCGAAGCTTCCCACTCATGTAGAAATTGATGCGAAGCGCTACGGTTTTGAACGAGATTCAGTCATACTTTTAGAACAGATTCGTACAATTGATAAACAGCGGTTAACCGATAAAATAACCCATCTCGATGACGAAATGATGGAAAAAGTGGATGAAGCCTTGCGAGTAAGTATAGGTCTCATCGAATTTTAGCATGAATGCACGCTCTTCTTAGAAAGAGCGTTTTTTTATACGTATGCTCTAACCTCATATTTGTTTCTGCCTTTAGCAAGCTAATTAGCTTGCTATTTTTTTATTTATAAGAAGAATCTGCTCCTTTAATGAATCGATTAAGGTAATTTGATACAATATGGTAATAGGAATGGATGGAGGTTTGTGAAGTGAATGATACAGTTGTAAAAGATGAACAGCTCCTTGGGAAGGTAGCTGCCGAGTTAACCATACCTCATAAGCAGGTAAAGAGTGTAATCTCGTTATTGAATGAGGGCAACACCGTGCCATTTATCGCCCGCTACCGTAAAGAAATGACAGGGGCACTAGATGAAGTCCAAATACGAAATATCCAGGAACGCTGGCAATACATACAAAACCTTGAGCAAAGGAAAGAAGAAGTACTTCGGACCATTGCAGAGCAAGGAAAATTAACCGAAGAACTATCACATAAAATAACGAAAGCAGAAAAGCTTCAAGAGGTGGAAGATTTATATCGTCCTTATAAACAAAAACGACGTACAAAAGCGACGGTTGCAAAGGAAAAGGGGCTAGAACCATTAGCAGAATGGTTATTAACATTTCCTAAAACTCCGATTGAGGAAAAGGCAAAGGAATTTTTATCGGATGAAAAAGAAGTCCTTACGGCCGAAGACGCGATTGCTGGTGCGAAAGATATCATTGCTGAAATGATTTCCGATGATGCAGAGGGGCGGAAATGGATTCGTAACGAAACCTTTAAGTCAGGAAAAGTGGAATCAACAGTAAAAGATGCGGAAAAAGACGAGAAAAAAGTTTATGAAATGTACTATGAATATGAAGAGCCAGTAAATAAAATTGTTCCCCATCGAATCCTTGCATTAAATCGTGGTGAGAAGGAAGATATCTTAAGGGTATCGATAAAGATGAATAATGACATAATCCTATCCTATCTATCAAGAAAATGGGTACGTGTTCAGCATTCACCCGCAGCACCTTTTGTAATAGAAGCAATTGAAGATAGCTATAAGCGGCTTATCCAGCCCTCGATTGAAAGGGAAATTCGGGGTGAACTAAATGATAAAGGTGAAGAGCAAGCGATTCATATCTTCTCTGAAAATCTTCGTAACCTCCTTTTGCAGCCGCCTTTGAAAGGAAAAGTGGTTATTGGCGTTGACCCGGCTTACCGGACAGGCTGTAAGCTAGCGGTTGTGGATGAAACAGGTAAGGTGTTGAAGATTGATGTGATTTATCCGCATCCACCCGTCTCAAAGACAAAGGAAGCGAAAGAAAAATTCATTCAAATTCTTCGGGATTATAAAGTAGAGATGGCTGCCATAGGCAATGGAACTGCCTCAAGGGAAACCGAACAATTCGTAGCAGATATCCTGAAGGAAATGGAAGATGAAATCTATTATCTAATTGTGAATGAGGCGGGTGCCAGTGTGTACTCTGCCTCTGATATAGCGAGAGAAGAGTTTCCTAATTTTCAAGTAGAAGAACGAAGTGCTGTCTCAATTGCAAGAAGATTACAGGATCCACTTGCTGAGCTAGTGAAGATAGACCCGAAATCAGTAGGGGTTGGTCAATACCAGCATGATGTTACGCAAAAGCGCCTTTCCGAATCATTGCATTTTGTTGTGGAAACCGCGGTTAACCGTGTAGGTGTGAATGTAAATACAGCTTCAGCTTCCTTGTTGCAATATGTTGCAGGACTGACAAAAACAGCTGCCCATAATATTGTGAAGAAAAGAGAAGAGGAAGGAAAGTTTACGAGCAGGGTCCAATTAAAGAAAGTCCCTCGTCTAGGGGCTAAAACATATGAACAAGCCATTGGCTTCTTGCGTGTATTAGATGGGAAGCAGCCGTTAGACAAGACAGGAATTCACCCAGAAAGCTATAATGAAGTGAAAAAGTTATTAGAGAGCCTGGGCTTTTCAACAGATGATTTAGGTAGTGCTGAATTAAGAGATGCTCTTGGTGATCTTGATTTAAAATCAATTTCTGCAGAGCTGTCAATTGGTGAATTAACATTAAAAGATATCATCGATGCGCTTGTAAGACCAGAACGTGACCCGCGTGATGACCTGCCGCGTCCATTATTGAAAAAGGATGTCCTTAAATTAGAAGATTTAAGTGCAGGAATGGAACTGCAGGGGACAGTTAGAAATGTAGTAGACTTTGGCGCGTTTGTAGATATCGGCGTTAAGCAGGATGGTCTCGTTCACATTTCTAAGCTAAGTAATCGTTTTGTGAAACATCCTTTGGATATCGTATCTGTTGGTGATGTGGTAACCGTTTGGGTGGACTCAGTTGATATGAAAAAAGGCAGAGTAGCATTAACCATGCTGGCGCCATCTAAATAACGAAACAGTTAATGAAGATGACCATTTTTTTCGGATGGTCATCTTTTTTTTGTGAAGTTGAACTTGGAGCGTTCATGATGACCAGAATGAAAAGAAAATTGAGAAAGTGGTAACCATGGAGCGTTCATGGTGACCAAATAAAAGAAAAATCGAAAAAGTGGTAACTAATAGAGGCTATTGGTTACCGAAACAGCAAGAGAAAATAAAAAAGCGGTAACCAATAGACATTATTAGTAACAGAGCATTGTATTCTTATGAAATATGTTTCTTCCTGTAAAAAAACCAGCATTGGTTTAACAGTTTAATTTGATATCGGTCCTTCTCGTAGAAAGCTCTTTTCATTTGGTTTTGGAACCAAGTCGGCATAGTTTACCCTCCCGAAAAGTAGATCATTATAGGTACCTACAATATATGCTATAATAGGTTGTCACGTTCGCTTTATGTAAGGAGGAAGGTAAATGGAGGATAAAGAACTACAAAAATTAGTCGAAAAAGTCTCGATTGAATTCTTTGGTAAGCCATTTAGGCATAAAGCCTCCTTTAATAGCAGGCTGCGTTCAACAGGGGGAAGATATCTACTTGGAACTCATAACATCGATATCAATAAAAAATACTTAGACCAACTGGGTTTAAACGAACTAATCGGGATTATTAAACATGAACTCTGCCATTACCATCTCCACTTAGAAGGAAAAGGGTATCAGCACCGTGATCCAGATTTCAAAATGTTATTGAAAAAAGTAGGTGCACCAAGATTCTGCAGTCCACTGCTAGACAAACCTAAGAAACGCACCCCAAATATAATTCTCCTTTATGAATGTACAAAATGCCGTCAGCAATATAAAAGAAAAAGAAGTATTAATACAAATCGGTATGTGTGTGGAAATTGCAGAGGTAAGCTTAAAAAGGTAAAAGAGTTACATGAAGAATAAGGAAATAATATGCAGGATATTTTCTATGAAAATCGTATTGACTTTATAATACATCGTCATTATAATGTAAAGAGTCGACAAGCTGATTGTCCTTGTTTGACATCGAAAAATTTAATTA
>NZ_NPDD01000229.1 GCF_002272245.1 Bacillus sp. 7884-1
TTCCCATACCCCATACTTGAGGGGCTCCGACTTTTTCAACACCCCATTCAACCGTTGATGAATTTAGATTGGTCGTTTTTACCTTTGGTTGGATTGGTGTGATTATTTGCCGCGTTTCATTCGGCAGAATTTTTGCTACCTCCGGAAATGCTGCCAATTTGTCCATCACAGCCTTGGTTGCTGTCACCGCTATCGCATTCACAACATAGAACGATTGAACGCTTTTCACTTCTCCTTTTTGCTTTGCTTTCTCAAGATAGTCCATTACTTCCGACTGAGTTTCCATCGCAGTATTTCGTAATGTCGAAACAACAGCCGAACGAACCTGTAATTTTGCACTTACTTCTGTGAGTTTCTGTTTCTTTGCTTTTTCTGCTACTTCCGTTGCAACTTTAGTTGTATCAACCTGATCTTCAAACTTCAATAGGAATGTGATCTGATCCTGATCCTTAAATTGTTTAATAAGCTTAGAATCTACCTTATTTTCAATAGATGTGTTTTTAATTGCCGATATTGGCTTACTCTCTATAGAATCTCCTTGTGCTACTGCGATATTGGGAAGAACAAGGCTGATAAAGAGAATGATAGACACTAATAAACTTAAAGAAAAATGCAACCTACTTATACTATTTCTCAAATGGGGGAAACTCCTCTCAACTTTTTATTTGAATAACCGATAACCCTCTAAGTTTCATGGTTATCATACAACTTACAACTAGACCTCCTTTGTATTTATAAAAGACTACATAATAGTATAAGTATTCTGAAATATTGACAATACAACATTTTTGATTGAACCCATCAAGAAATTAGATGGATAAAACTGTATATATAAGTAAAAACAAAAAAAGTGACTGGTACTTAAGACCACCCACTTGTACATTATAAGATGTTCGTTGAGAGTAAATTATTTTTCAGCTGCTGTATTCCCCATTGCAATAGAGATCCTATTCCAACTGTTGATTTGATTAATAATTAGAACAAGGTCAACATACTGTTTTTCATCATAGTGTTTACGCACTCGTTGATAAAGCTCATCAGGAACGCGTTTTGTTGGAATTAATGTCACGTACTCTGTCAACTCTAAAGCTACTTTTTCTGCTTCCGTATAGAATTCACACTCTTCCCAAGCACTAACACAATATATTCTTTGTTCAGTTTCACCCATTTTTCGAGCATCTGCTGTGTGCATATTCAAACAATAAGCACAGCTGTTAATCTGAGAAGCCCGAATTTTTATAAGTTCACGAAGTTTACGGTCTATACCTGTAGTTTTCGTATATTTCTCCATTTCCATCATAATCTTAAGTGCTTCTGCTGCTACATTATAATATTCAATTCGTTGTTCCAATTTAATTACCCCCTTAAAATAGTTCACTTAATAAATATTTGAAGATAATATCTTAAATACCAATTACAGATAAGATTAATCGACGATTAACTATATCTATAATAAGTTGTATATTTTATTATGTCAACCCTCAATTAAGTAATAGTTGAAACAAAAGTATGTTTGACAAAGAATTAAAACATTTCTAAGATTAATTAAAGGAATTACTTTTTATCTATGAAGAAGGTGTTTTTAATGCAATATAGTATTGGAGTTGAGTATGCACTTCACTGTCTCGTTTATTTAATTGATATTCCTGAGGATTCTCCCACTGGAATAAAGGAACTTTCCTTTTTTCAAGGTATTTCAGATACATATCTCTCAAAGATTTTTACTAAATTATCTAAGGCTGGTATTGTAAGTTCAGTTCCTGGGGTTAAGGGTGGTTATAAACTCGCTAAACCCCCAGAAGAAATTTCCTTTTGGGATGTAATCGAAGCAGTTGAAGGTCCTAAGCCAATTTTTCAATGTAAAAATATTAAAGATAATGGTTATTTGTATAGAGAAAACTGCTGTTCAGCTCCCTCCTCTTGCACGATCAATATAGTTATGCTCTCTGCAGAGGAAAAAATGCGTGATTTCTTGCGTAGTAAGACACTTGCATGGTTAAATGAAGAGCTTGATCATGTCTTATCCAAACAAATACGTGAGGATACTCGGAAATATTTTTCAAAGAACAGCCAGTAGAACAAACAAACCTCTGCTGAAATTCCTTTATTAAGAGGAATTTCAATAGAGGTTTGTTCTTTGTCATGGAAGTGCATATCTTCTCATTGACTATTAATAACTATAACTTTGTTTGTAATGAACACCTCTAACCTAAAAACAGCCAAATCCAAGAGATTTTCTATCTTCTTTTATGAATTTTTCCACTCTAGATTGATAGTTATTAAGTAATAGGTACTAATCATCATTTTTCGGAATATTAAAAAATCACAAATTTATCTAAAAAAACTCCCTACTTCGTATGTCCCTCCCTCTCGTAAACTTAGTTTGAAAAGAAAGCGTTTACTTACATTGTAGGGGTGATTGTCTATAACATAATGTTCTACTATTTTTTTGTTTTGCTGTGTTAAATACGTCAGTTGATTTGCCCTTTTGGCGCTTCTATCAACGTAATTTATGACCTTTCGCACAGCCTATTATTTAAGTCTATTAAAACGGGGGAGGAAAAAAAGGTGGGTTTATTAAAAAAGATAAAAAAAGCAGCTGTATTATCTGCAGGAGCACTAATGTTGTCTTCGCTAGTGATTCCTTATGCCTCGGCTGACCCAGGAAATGAGAACAAGGCAGAGGTCAAAACAGTCCCTCAACTAAGTGTAACTTCTAAGGATATTCTTACCATCAACGGTAAAGAGTACAAAGATTTAAATAATAACGGAAAACTAGACAAATATGAAAACTGGGACCTCCCAGTAAATGTACGTGTAAAGGATCTTGTTAAGCAGATGACCCTTGAGGAAAAAGCCGGGATGATGTTAATCTCCTCACATTATATGGGTAACAGCCGATCATGTCCTGATACGGGGGAATTTGTAACGTGTGAGCAAGATACAGTAACAAAGACTAATCGCTGGTCCGTTCCTGGTCAGCAATTCTATGAGTTTAATCCGCCGATTGTTGAAGCTTCTGCTGCTACAAAGGGCATTCAGGAACGAAATTTACGTTACTTAATTATTCGTGACAATCCTTCCGCAAAAGATTTAGCCACATGGATCAATGAGTTGCAAAAAATTGCAGAGGATACAAGACTAGGAATTCCTGTCGTCATGACATCGAATCCTCGAAACCATGCAGGAAATTTAGCATTTGGTTTTAGCGAAGCTTCTGGTCAGTTTTCTGTATGGCCTGGTGAATTAGGACTTGCTGCCACACGCGATGCCGACCTTGTAAAGGAATTTGGTGAAATTGCCGCAAAAGAATGGACCTCTACAGGAATTCGTAAGGGTTATATGTACATGGCAGATGTCGTGACAGACCCTCTTTGGAATCGAATCAATGGTACTTTCGGTGAACATCCTGACCTTGCCTCTGAAATGATATATGCCGTGGTTAAAGGGTTCCAAGGTGACGAACTTGGCACACATAGTGTCTCTTTAACGACAAAGCATTTCCCTGGCGGCGGTGCTCGTCAAGATGGTCATGATCCACATTATGAGTGGTCTAAATTCAATCCTTATCCAACTGAAGGTAGTTTATATAAGTACCACCTTCCATCCTTTAAAGCAGCGATTGAAGCCGGTACCACATCAATTATGCCTTATTATGCGTACCCAAGTAATGAACACAGCGTACCACAGTTAAAGAACGGCGAAGAGTTTGAAGAAGTGGGCTTTGCATACAACAAAAGGCTGATAACAGATCTGTTGCGCAAAGAGCTTAAATTCAAGGGATATGTAAATAGCGATACTTCGATAATCTATTCCATGCCTTGGGGAGTTGAAGATCTGACAAAGCCTGAACGGTATGCGAAAGCCATTAACGCAGGAACCGATATTGTTTCCGGTGAAGCGGATCCTACTGACCTCATCAAGGCAGTCAAAGATGGCTTAATTAAAGAGAAACGAATCGACGAAGCCGTAACAAGACTTCTAACAGAAATGATGGTATTAGGTTTATTTGAAAATCCGTATGTTGATCCGGATAAAGCACAATCGATAGCTGATGACCCAGCTTCACAGGCAAAAGCAGATGAAGCTCATCGTAAATCCATAGTCTTGCTACGTAATGATGACAACACATTACCGCTAAAAGATGATAAGGTCAAAGATATTAAACTATTTGTTGAGGTATTCTCCTCCGGAACGACTGGACAAACTAGAACAGCTGATTTGAAAAAGTCCATAACGCAATATGATCCATCTATTACAGTCGTTGACAACCTGGCGGAAGCTACTCATGCATTAGTATATGCGATTCCAAACACAGTACCTGATCGTCCGGACATTCCACTTTCTGTGGCACTAGGTGCAGAAACAGGGATTAATGTTGAAAGAATCAAAGAAATTGAAGAAGCAGTTCCAACCATTCTGACAGTCAATATGACCAGCCCTTGGCTGATCGGAGAGATTGAAGAAAACGCAGCAGCTACAT
This sequence comes from Bacillus sp. 7884-1, assembly GCF_002272245.1. Classification (GTDB taxonomy): domain Bacteria; phylum Bacillota; class Bacilli; order Bacillales; family Cytobacillaceae; genus Neobacillus. Next base: position 4,484 of record NZ_NPDD01000229.1, read on the forward strand.
TAGCAGTTTTCGGAGTGAAAGCAGAAGCATTAGTTGATGTTATTCGCGGCAAATTTGCACCAACAGGAAAACTTCCATTTACCATTCCTGCTAATCAGGAAGCGGTAGATAACAACAACGGGGATGTTCCAGGTTATGATGAAGATCCTTCTTATGTATACCGTGATAAAAATGGTAATGCATATGGGTTTGACTTTGGTCTAACTTATGATGAGAAAACAAATCGTAATCAATAAGGTATAAAAGGATTAAAATGGGCTGACTTAGAAAAGTCGTTACGATACGGCTAATATAAGTCAGCCAATCTTTCTTTTATTGCACAGGTATTCTCTAAGGTTATATCCTTCGTCCAATGTGTTTCTTTTTACTCACGTTAATTACTTTTTTTGATACTTATTTAATTTGGATGTAATAGATACTGGTTTTCTCTCCTGTTTTACAAGTTTTAAGTTGGATGCCCAACGGATTCCTGACTCGTAATTTTGGGTATTTTCCTTTTTCACTAGGTTCTCTAATCGTTCTTTGTTCTTTTCTATGGACTCTTCAACAGAGAGCATCCGGCGAGTTGGGAACGATAGTCCAGCAAGAATGGTTGTGATCGTAGGGTCAGATTCTGTGATATAAGTTCCTTCGAATAATTGCAGCGGATCCCCCACCCTCTCAAAGATGGAAGGTACATTAATCAGCTTTGAAATGTTCTCTGGTCCCTCATAGATAAGGCCAGCTCGGATTACTCCTTGTGATTCAACAGGGCAGAAAATCGAGTTCTCCCAAGAAACCTGTACTTTCTTTGAGACCTCCGAGGTATTTTTCGCGTCCGTTATCGGAGCGGAAGCGATAATCGTTATGCCTCTGGATCCAAGGATATTCATTAGATCTGTTTCATCGAAATTGCCAAAGAATGAACTCTTCTTCGTTATTTTCAGAAGATGGTTAATGGCCTCTATGGCTTGAAGATTAGCAGCAAGGTAAATTTCGTGTTTACTGGATTGTGGTTTCAATTTACGCATTTGATCATTGTCGACGAGGAATACAGAAGAAATGCCTTCTATATTGGAAAGTTCTTCGATACACTCCGCTGTATTAATACGATTTCCCGCTAATACATTTCGTTCAGGAATAACCGCGATCGCCCCTACCTTGATACCAGGCAACTGATCGACTAACAGATCAATTAACATTGGACTCATCCCAGACCCTGTGCCACCGTCCGTTGAAAAAGCCACTAAAAGGAGCTTGATGTTTTTAAAGGAACTGCTGACAAAATCAATAATCTCCTTATAGTTTTCTTGAAGCGCCCGTAATCCTAATGAACGATCTTGACCTGCACCATTATATCCTGGGACAAAATACTTTTTTTCTACCCGCGTGTTTACAACACCATCACGTTGATTCGTATTAATTAAAGCTGTTTGAAAATTCAAGGCTGATGCAATTTCCGCTATATTCCCACCTGCTTGACCTACGCCCAAGATTCCAATCGATTTCACCAAACACTCCTCCTTATTAGCTAAAATCTTATCTAAGTTGAAAATTTTGAAGGATTTTTAACCAAATCATTGATATGGATAAAAACAACCTTAAAACATTTGTACTATTTAAATGGGCAGATTATGACCGAAAACAGTCCTACTCTTTCATTAAATCTATTTTTATGGCAAGACTTGCCGTGACTATCGTGGGATTAGCGCATACTTGATCCACATAAAGCTTTGTTCTTCTACTTTTCATTTTACATTCATTGATAATATGCTTAGAATGGTCGTTATGGAATACTAAACTTAGTTTAAAAGATTAAAAGGAGTTAATGATATGATTAATGTTTTATTTGTTTGCTTGGGAAACATTTGCCGTTCACCAATGGCTGAGGCATTGTTTCGTGACTTACTGAAAAAGGAAAATTTGTCTGAGAAAGTTACTGTTGATTCAGCTGCTACAAGTTCTTGGCATATAGGTTCTCCCCCTCATAAAGGAACCCTTACCATTCTAAAAAAATACAACATTTCATCAGATGATCTTGTTGGACGACAATTAACAAAGGAAGACTTTGAAAAGTTCGACTATATCATTGGGATGGATGAGAGCAATGTAAAGAACATTTTCGATATAACAGGTAAACCTCAGCATCCAAAAATCATACGTCTGCTCGATTTAACGGAACATAACAAAGATGTCCCTGATCCGTATTACACGGGAGATTTTGAAGAAACCTATCAGCTGATTACAGATGGCTGTCGAGCATTGCTCGAAAAAATTCGTAATGAACAAAACTTAACCTAAAAAATATCCCACCAATATTAAGATTGGTGGGATGATTATTATTTAAATGATTACATAGAATTATTTCCTTAAACTTTTTCACATTCTTCTACTTTCTTCTCCGTCTGTTTAATTAATAAGATCATTTCATTCCAGGAATTTTGTGTATTAATATCTTGTGAATGTGCTAGATTGTTGCGAAGGTTTTCTAATTTCTTGAAGAAATCCTTACCTTTACTTTTTGATTCAATACCCAAAAACTCTCTTACAATCACGTTGATTCGTATTAATCAGAGCTGTTGGAAAATTCAAGGCTGATGCAATTTCCGCTATATTCCCACCTGCTTGACCTACGCTCAAGATTCCACCCTTAATCTCCGTAAGATGTAAAAAAAATAACAGATAAATCGTACCAACTGTCTCAGGTTACAACCACAGACCTGTATGGATAAGAAAAAAGAATGCAGCAAACTTTTTCCTAATATTTGTATAAATCAGTTGGTTTCGTTGAAGAAATCAACTGCTTTATTTTTGAATTTTAACTATTTTACTACTTTTTCTTTCTTTTTGCTTTCGTCGATTGGAGCCGGAGCCATGCTCTGGTCATTGGCTGTCAAATCAATGCCAAAGTCTTTGGCAAACACCATGTGTGTTTCCACTAGCACACCTGCAGTGTTTTCATCTAAATTGAATACCCTAGCACCACGTAATCTATTGCGGTCAGCGCCCGGAAGACCATATGTACCAAAACCAGTGTTTCCGGCATAACCAAGAAGAATCCCATAATAATTACCCATAAACGTGTTCACATGATCATGGCCGCAGAAAACACCCTTGACATCTCCTCTTTCCAACATGGCTGAGAACATGCCACTGTTGATTGGACCTGGACATTCCTCTTCATTCCTTTCTCCCACAATAGTATGCTTATTCACAGCGATAGCATGATGTTGGTCCGATCTTCCGTCAACGCTGGCAAACCACATATATCTATGTTCCCAGAGAGGGATGTGAATGAAGACGAGTGAAGGAACCTTATGCCCCCATTGCTGCTCCAATTTTTTGGAAGTCTCGTAATACCAGCTTACCTGGTTAAAACGGAGCCAGTCCCAGGTCGGGTAACCATGAAAGTCTTGACCTGCTATGGTGTTAGGCGCATATCTTCCACTGTCCAGTAGCCAGAGGTTAAAAGCCGCATCCGTGCCTTTGGAATTTTTGATTAGTAGATTCATATTTCCGGTTCCAGTAATATCTTTTACTCCAGGCTTGTTCATATTGTATTTGTAAGACATGTAAATCTCGAGCATGTCCTCTTCATTAAGCCCGCTTTTTGGAGTTGAATCCTCATCATGATTTCCGTAAGTAATAGCCCACTTAATCCCTCTTTGCTCCATCGGCTGTGCGACATTATTAATCGCTTGCTTCATCTCGGTCGGCGTATCACAACCACCTGTAATGTTGTCACCGTTAAGGACAACAAAATCCGGTTTTTCAGTATCAAGCACTTTTTCCATCAGCTCGATCGTACGACGGTCAATGTTTTCATCATCTTGTGTATCGTTAAACTGTACGATTTTGAATTTTCCGTCTGGATTAAATTGAAGCTTAACATCATCATTTAATTCAGCGTGAGCTTTACCCGTGAACAAATCACCAGGAAGGACAGCTGATCCAAGTGTTAAAGCAAGTGTACTCATTCCACCGATTTTTATAAAACTTCGTCTGTCCAACCCTTTTTGCAACTCATGATTACTCATAATAAAATCTCCATCCCTTTATAGAAATTTTTAAAAAAGTAAATCTATTAAAAGAATAGCAGAGAAGTTTTAATTCTAAGTTTATCCTTTGTAAATTATTGATTATGAATTGGTAAAGATTTCATCGATTTAACAATCTTGTTTAATCTTTATTTCATTTTTGCGGTTTACTAGATTTTCCAAGGTATAATTATCTTTAATATTTGGGTACAAATTCCTGCTTATTGCATTTTTAGTAAATATTCAATATTTCCCCTTTTCATATCCTGCTTTAAAGTGAATCATGATGAGGCGAATTATAAGGAAAATGAAGTAGTTAAGTATAGAACATATTTCGGGTACCTACAACTATTACTGGTTAGTTTTTTCAATTCTCCTAGGTATTCCTTTTTCATATATTGCTTTAGGCCTTCGTTGGAAGATGATTGTCTTTAAAGATTTCATTTACAATGTATGGCTTTTGCGATTGCCATGGGCAAGTAATTTCCCAACATTGAAAAATATCGCTTCAAAAAGAATCTCCCCCTTTCATTATCAAAAACAAACATAACCCATCTCTATTAACAATATTCCTTCCTAGTAAACCGTATTCCTATGACAGCAACAGTTTCCTAAACTATAGGTAGGAGTTTCGAATCCTCTCTAGGCATCCATTAACAATTTTCTTGTCCGTATAATACGTGGATCTACTTTCATCTCTTCCATATTTATCCCTCTCTTTTCTATGAATAGACAACAATTTAATTTGTTTGTTGTTTAGACGATAAAACATCAAAACTGATGATTG
>NZ_NPDD01000230.1 GCF_002272245.1 Bacillus sp. 7884-1
GAAATGCTACTAAAGGCAAGCTTATCTAAAACAACTAAGAAGGAAGTGTTTGAATATGACACAAAGAGTGATAAAAAGACAAGAAATTCTTGATGCGTTTAATTTTAGACGTGCTATAAAAACCTTTGATCCAACAAAAAAAATCTCTAAGGAAGACTTTAATGTAATCTTAGAAGCAGCCCGACTTTCACCAAGCTCATGTGGCATTGAACCTTGGAAATTCCTCGTTGTCCAAAATCAGGAATTCAGAGAAAAGCTAAAAGAAATTTCTCCAGGCGCACAAGGTCATCTGCCAACTGCGAGCCATTTCGTTATCATTCTTTCAAGAACAAGCGAGGATACAAGGTACGACTCAGAATATGTAAAAAATCAAGTGCTTAATGTTATGGGTGTTCCAGATGAAATATCTGATCAAATGATAGAGGGTATAAGAAATTTCCAAGTAAACCAACAAAATGTGTTTGAAAATGAACAAAAAGCGTTGGATTGGGCTAAAAGACAAACCTTTCTTCCCTTTGCCAATATGATGACTGTAGGAGCGTTACTAGGAATTGACTCTTGTCCAATAGAAGGATTTTATATCGATAAGGTAGAAAAACTCCTTGCGGAAGAAAACTTACTAGAGGATGGTCACTTAGCTGTTTCGGCTATGGTCGCATTTGGATACCGAGCAAATGAGCCTGAATTCCCTAGAGGAAGAAAAGACATGAAGGATATTGTGCAGTGGATTAATTAATGATTTCAGACAGGTTGGAAAGAGAGTTCTTTTTTAAAAACAGATGCCCTTTGATTCTTGTCTGTTTTTGTATAAACTTTATTGTCCTTGGACATTTATTGAGAACTGTAGAAACTATTCTACAGTTCTTTTCGTTCTTTAACTAAATGGCCCTTATATGTAGTATACCAGGGAGTAGTATTTAACGTTAATAACGTTAAATACTACTCCCTTTTGTTTCTTTATTTACAACATATATATAGTAGAGAAATATAGTAAACATAGTTTTCATAGAAAGAGTAACAAAAATACATCACTATTGTATCTGGAGGTGGTGTTAATGAAAGTGCAAGAGGTTTTAATTAATGACAGAAAAAGATATTTGCTTATTGATGGGGATAACAAACCTGTCGTTCCTGTTTTAAGGTTTCTTAAATATCTAGATAACATTGGTAAAGCTGAAAATACATTAAAGTCATACTGTCATTATTTAAAGTTTTATTTTCAATTTTTAAACGAAAAAGAAAGAGATTAGAAGTAAGTGGATTTTGACCTTCTGGCGGAGTATATATCTTGGCTAAGAAGCCCATATCAATCTACTAAAGTAGTTCAATTTCAACAAACAAAAACAAAGAGATCTGAGCGAACAGTTAATACTTTATGAGGATTCTTTTGCCGCGCAATGCGGAATCTACATCATACAACAGGACCGAAGAATCTCTCGGCGTTTGGGGAGGGACCCTACTTCGTTCATATGTCAGTAAGAGTAAGTGAATGTCAAGAAAATGACTAACTACACCAATAATGCAAAAGCTCAAGAACTCACTTTTCGCGGCTTTGCTAATTTTCGTAAACTTGGCATAAATGAATCATCATAAGCTGCAAATTCATTTGTAAACCCAATCTCGTTCGGAGTCACATGTGTACAACCTGTTTCTCCTGCAACGTATCTTAATTGGTCTTTACCATCTGTCGGAGCTTCATAAATAACTTTAGAAATCACTATTGGTTCACTTGGCTGCATTGTTGAACTGATCGTTTCTTGGAACGCGGCAAAACTTTCATTATAATCTTCTATTGTCTCAGGTGAAGTCATATCTAATGAGCGTCCAGCAAAATCAGTAGCAACCTCACCTAGTTCAACAATTTTAGCTTTAATCCCTAAATGACTCAATTCAAATCCAAGAGACTCTGTGAAACCTTCAACTGCCCATTTCGTTGAATGATATAAGCACAAATACGGGAGGGGTATCTTTCCGCCTACGGAAGAAATATTAATAAACAATACCTCCTTATTTTCTCTGAAATGAGGTAAAAATGCTTTAGTCACTTCGAATAAAACAAAAACGTTAACATCAAATTGATGCTAGTCAACTCGAAAGCTCCCATTAATCCAAATCCAGCATTGTTTAACACAACATCAACTTTCCCAAGGGATTAATGTCAATGAAGCGAGTATATAATTTAGAAACTTACAAAAGATAACATAAAGGTAAATTAATTTAATCATAGTCCTTTTTAGAATGAAATATAGGCACTAAGAAAATATTTCCCTCAAAAATTAAAATATTATTGCTTTTCTTGGGGTGGTTTTATTTGTTTAGAAAACAAAATCATAAGAATAAACTATTAAAAAATATAGATGGATTTTTGATACAAGCATCAAAATCTAGTGATTTCAAAACACTTCATTTAGATAAACCTAATATTGAATTATTCTTTTTCAGCACATTAATCGATGAAGAAACACTTAATCATTTTCTATTACTACCACTACAAGAGCATTCACCTTTTGAGAACCTAAATGATGTAATTAAATATATACCAATTAGTGAAATTCACCTATGTTCAGAAAACCCTGAACAAGCGGGAGAAAAGATTCGCCAAGGTCACATTTTAATTCGGTTAAAAAGTGATAAAACAAATTTTGCTCTTGTTAATGTAAAGAACAGCAAACGTGGGCTTAGAGAAAACAACGAAACAGAGAATGAATTTAGTGTTGTGGGACCAAAACTTGGCTTCATTGAAGATATCGAAACGAATATGAAATTATTAAGACACCAATTTTCAGGCTCAAAATTAATATTTGAAGAGTTGACAATGGGTTCCATGACTTCCACACGGGTTGTTATTGGATATATAGAAGATATAACAAACTCAGAACATGTAAATACTGTTAGGCAAAGACTACGTGACCTGGATCTTGATTTTGTCGAAAGTGCCCTGATAGACCAAACGATCTCAGATCATTCGAATACCCCTTTTCCTTTATTCTTATCCACAGAAAGAGTAGATAGGGTTACGTATACCTTACTTTTAGGCCAAGTGATTATTATCTGTGATGGCTCTCCCTATGTCATTACAGGTCCCTCCACTTTTTTTGATTTCTTTATCTCTCCAGAGGATTACTACTTACCTTGGATTGTGGGGTCTTTTTTTCGAATCATCCGTTTATTTGGAGTGTTTTTTTCGGTCTTTGCTACACCTTTATATGTCGCCGTTCTCACACATCATTACGTTATTATTCCAAAGGATCTTCTCGGTCCAATCATTGAGTCTCGAGTAAATATACCATTTCCCCCCTTTTTAGAGGTGATATTTCTAGAAGTAACAATTGAATTACTACGTGAGGCTGGGGCCAGATTACCTACTAAAGTAGGTCAAACGTTAGGGATTGTTGGTGGGATCGTTATAGGACAAGCTTCAGTAGAAGCAGCATTGACAAGCAATGTCCTTCTGATTATTGTTGCACTTTCAGCTTTAGCCTCTTTTACCACGCCCATTTTTAAAATGGCAAATACGATTAGGCTACTAAGATTTCCATTGGTATTATTAGCAGCCGGGTGGGGCGGATTCGGAATAATTGCTGGTTTTACATTGATGCTGGGTCATTTAATGCGATTAAAATCATTTGGCACACCATACTTAGCTCCAATATACCCTTTTAGAATTACTGACTTCAAGGATGGCTTTATTAGATCTCCATTTCGATATACAACTACAAGACCTAGTTACCTACGCCCCAAAAAGAAACGTAGGTATCAGGTTAACGAGGGTAAGGATGAATTTGACGATGAATAAAACTAATTTTTGTGTGTGCTTTTTGATTATACTTTTGTTATTCCCATCAACAGGATGTAGACGCGACAAGGTTATAGATGAAATTATAGTTATCTCTGATATGGGATTTGATTTAGAAGACGGAAAAATTCTTGGAAGCGCAACTTATCCAAGTTTATATATACCAGGCCATAAGGGACCAGATGTTGTTCATGGTATTGCTAGTACTAATACCGGTATATTAACTTCTTTTAACAACCAATCCGCTTCTCCTATGGAAGTTGGTCAAACAAGGATAATTGTATTAAATGAACGATTAGCTCAAAAAGGTATCGGAGATTTAATTACTACCCTTAAGAGAGACCCTATCATTGGAAGTAATACTTATTTGGTCATATCAAAAGATAAGGCTGATCAGATTTTGTCTGTATCAGTTGGTAAAACCCCATTTTATCTATCTAATCTAATAAAGCAGAATGAGGAAAACAACAATACACCTCCAACAAACCTCCATTCAGTTTTTTATCAGTATTACGGAACCGGACAAGATGTCTATATACCTTTTATTAAGATAAACAAGAATAAGATAGTTGAATTGGATGGATTAGCTATTTTTAAACAGGATAAAATGAAAATGAAAGTTAGCCAAAAGGACTCGATATTCTTCAAATTATTAAAAAGTAAAAAGAAAAATGGGAATTTTGAGTTCCCCTATTCAGCTAGCGGTGAAAAAAGGATGTTAGATATTCGAACGGTGAGTGGTAAATCAAAATTCACAATAAGTGATCAAACATCCAAACAACCAAAAGTTAATGTTACATTAAGACTGAGTTGCATAATTAAAGATGCACCTGAAGATATTAACCTGAGTGACCCCAAAAGAATGAAATCTATTCAGAACCAAATAGAAAAAAGGATTTCCAAAAAAACGGAAGATTTAATTAGCAGCTTACAGTCCAAAAATACAGACCCCTTTGGTTTTGGAGACTTATTTAGAGGAAGAGATCGAAATTGGAACGAGAAAGAATTTTATAGGATTTATCCCGACATTAAAATCAAAGTTAACGCACATGTTAATTTACTACAATCGGGGGTAGGAACGTGAATGGCACGAAGATAGATGAAAAATATTTAGTATCAACCTTTTATGTTTTTTTCCTTATCCATGCTTCTCAAACTGGTATTGGTATGTTGAACTTTCAAAGGGTTGTCGCCCAATATACGGAACAAGACGCATGGATATCTGTTATTATTATGGGTTTAAGCACACATCTTATTGTATGGATGATTTATAAGATGTTGTTACCCTCCTATGATATTTTAGCTATTCATGACCTATGTTTGGGTAGAATTCTTGGTAAAGTAATTTCAACTGGTCTCGTATTGTATTTTCTTCTATTGTTTGTTGTGGTATTTAGAACCTATATAGAAATTATCCAACTTTGGATATTTCCATGGATAAGTACTTGGGAGCTGGGCTTATTTATTGGGTTTATTATTTATTACTTTGTGTCTGGAGGATTTCGTAAATTAACCGGGTTAGCGTTTTTTGGTGTAGTACTGCCAAGTATTTTATTTTTCACTCTTTATTTTCCACTCAGGTATGCACACCTAGATAACCTAATACCAATACTTAATCATTCTTTTATAGATATATTAAAGTCTTCAAAATCAGCAAGCCTAGTATTTGTTGGTTTTGAAACTTTGGTGGTCTATCTTCCTTATATTAAGAATCCCGAAAAATCAAAAAAGTGGGCTCATATCGCTCTTTTATATACAACGTTTTTATATGTAGTAATCACGCTCGTTACATTAGTGTACTATAGCCAGGGACAGTTACAGGAGACACTTTGGCCAACACTTACGATGACAAAAATCATTGAATTACCCTTTATAGAAAGGTTTGAGTATATCTTCATTTTCACTTGGTTTTTAGTGATCCTCCCTACTGTTTGCATTCCGATTTGGTCATGTACACGATTATTAAAGAAAATGTATAAAATGAGACCTAAACTATCTTTACCCTGTCTTATGATATTCATATACATTGTCTCGATCTGTATTGAGAATCGTGCAATGGTAGATACCTTAGGGAATCTAACAAACGAAATAAGTTTTTACTTTGTTTTCCTATACATACCGGCCCTTTTTTTCTTGTTTTCCATAAGAAGAAGACTTACTAACAGCTAATTACTACAATACGCTATAAACTTTATGAAATATCATAATAAAATTCCTCGATGCATAATTTTCAAGGTGTACTCATATCGTTGAAGTATTTAAATATACTTGATCTCCTAGTATCGGGGTGTTTGATTTGGATAAAAAAAAGTACTCTTGTTTGGGGACTTTGGAATTGATGATACAATAGCATTGTTATTTTTACTGTTTAGTAAAGAAGTTGAGATTATTGGAATCGTAGCGGATTATGGGAATTACGAGAGAACTAGAACCCAGCAACGATTCCTATTAAATTACCAAGAAAGCAAAGCAAAAGAATATACGAACTAACTCAACAGGAATATAAAGAAAGTGCGGTGCAAAAAGAAAATTCGTTTTCACAAAAGGTCCCTTTTTATAATTGGCTGGAAGAATAGTTCATTTTATTACAATCTTAACGCAAATTGCGTCATAATAATCACATTTTGTAAAGGAGATAATTCTATGCAAAGATTATGCTTCCCTATCCCAGAAGATCTGAAGAATCGCTTTGAACTCATGAGTAAAGAAACCAATCTACAACAATCACAGCTCATGCTTATGGCGTTGCACTCTCTTATTGCAAACTATGAAACCAAGGGTAGCTTTATATTCGCTGACCTTATTAATCCTGAACATCGAGAAAAAAGAAAGACTCGTTAGATTCTGCTAGAAAAGTGGTGATGATTTAAGTCGGAGGGTGATGGGAATTTCATGAGACACTCACATAAGAAAAATGTACAATCCACTTCTATTTTAGAAGAGATTGTACCTTTTCCTATTTATCTAACACTTTCGATAACCTCCCATAGAGAGGTTTTTCTCACTTTCGGTTGTTACTGGGATAACATTTTTTTGTAAGCTTTGATAATTCCAAAATGCATTCCTTCATGATACAAATTATAAGTGAGTAATTCCTTTGGACTATGCAAATCAAGTCCATCTGACGTTGTAAGAACAGGTGTGCTTTCGTCCAAGCGGCCAGTCAGTACCTCGCGAACTCGCTCATATTGTTCCTTTAAAAGGCTCTCGAGCTCCGGTAAAGTCGGCAATGGGACTGTCTTGTCAATATCGTCTAGTGGCGATCCTTTTGTAAAGCGCTCCATAAACCCTTCCGGCAGATTCATAGGAAGCTTTAATTGTAAAAACGCCAATATTTCCGTAACAGTATAGATGTGTCCTAGTTGCCAACGGATATTATTGCGGAAATTTGCAGGAATTCGATCTGCTAACTCCTCCGTTACGCCCTCCATAGCTTTTAATGTTTGAGTTCTGTTGAATGCTAAGTAGTCAAATAGATTTTTTTCCATTTCAATTCCTCCTAAAAATTTTTATATACTCAATTTGAAATTCAATTTATGGTACAGAGTTAACGTTTGCGTTTCAACATTAAATTATTACTTGAAAGCCAAAGTTTAATTGTATTCCTCAACTCTCTTACGCCCGGTCGGTATGAATGGTCCTACCTTCATAGAACATACGATCTGATATCACTTCTTTCTCCTTGGCTGAAAGAGAGTCTGCGTTTAACTTGTCGATAGCGGTTTTACTACCTAAAGGGGAAACATATCGTTCCAAATGACTCTTCCCTAGCGATCGTTCATAATAACCTGGCACATATTTATTCAGCATGACCTGCATTGCTTCCGTTGCCTCATTTATATCAGTTACTTGAAGTAGGGATCCTTCGATTATAACGCTCATATATGCTATATCCGTTTTTGCAGGAATCGGACTGGTAATTGTCCCATAATTCGCGCCTACAGTGAAGCAGGCCATAGGGTTTTTCTCAATGTAAGTCACTTTTCTTCCTTCTTCTGCCCCATGAAAATAGATGGCGTCGTTCAGCCAAACAAAATTGAGTGGAATGACAAATGGGACGTCTTCTGAAGATAAGCCTAGAAATCCAGTATCGGCATTCTCTAGAAAGTGCTGGATTTTAGCAGTATCAGTTCAATTGCGTTTTTGATTGCGAATCGGAAACATAGTAATCTTCTCCTTTTTTAGTGGTTTGATAGTTTGATATAACTATGAGTGTTGTATTTCATTACTTCACAAATCAACTTCATAGGGCGCGTTACATAAAACAATTGATTTTATACTGCAACACTAAACTACAATCCCGCTCATTTAGTAAAATATCCACTCAGTTCACACTTCTCCATATTCTGTAATTATTTATTTTTAAAGGTTTCTAAGATTAATCCAATACAGCTGTCATATGTTTTTTCGTTGCCGACCAATGTGAAGTATTCCAAATGGATTTTTTATTTTTGAAAAATATTATTTGTGGCGAGGCATGCTTGATGCCAAGATCTTCCTCAATCCGATTAGATACTGGACGCGATTCAATGACTTTCACCATGTAGTAATCAACATCACTATTTGGCTTATCTGCCAGGTATTCCTCATATTCTTCCATTGCACTCGAGTTTACTGGACAAGTTGTACTATATTTCAGAACCACCGCCGGTTTCTCAGCAGAACGATTATATACCTCTTCCCATTCTTCGAGTGTCGTTAATTCTTTCCAATTCAACATATAAATTCCTCCTCTATGATTAACTAAAATTAATACGATGGTTACAAAGCGAACTACAACATGTTATCTTATTTCCTTGAATAGTCTGCTTCTTCTTCACTACACTGACTGGACTGACATTTTTTATGAATGCCCATTGCAGATATCATTGTTCTAATGATTCCATGAATTTTTCACTATCAGTCGCTGCCATGCTACCACTTCCTGCTGCAGTGATAGCTTGTCGGTAACGGCTGTCCTGTACATCGCCACATGCAAATACTCCTGGAATATTTGTCTCGGTTGTGCCGGGTTTAGTTAAGATATATCCATTATCATCCGTATTAATTTGTCCAATAAGGAAACTTGTATTGGGACGATGACCAATTGCTACAAAAATCCCATTTGCTTGGATAACTTCTACTTTACCTGTTGAATTATTTAACACTTTCAATCCAGTTACACCACTTTCATCAATGAATACTTCAACTGGGCTCTTATCTAATGACCATCTGATTTTTTCGTTAGCGCGAGCGCGATCCTGCATGATTTTTGAAGCTCTTAATTCATTACGTCGGTGAACTATGGTTACTTTGGATGCAAAACGCGTCAAAAAGTTTGCTTCTTCCAATGCTGAATCCCCACCTCCAACTACTATTATTTCTTTGTCTCTAAAGAAGAAACCATCACATGTTGCACAAGTGCTAATGCCTCGACCAATATTTTCTTTTTCATTTGGAATTCCTAAATATTTAGCGCTTGCTCCTGTTGAGATAATAAGGGTTTCACTTACAATTTCTCCCTTACCCTCTACTTGTAATTTAAATGGACGCTTCGACTAATCCACACTTTTCACCCAACCTGTATAAAATTCAGCTCCGAAGCGCTCTGCTTGTTTTCGCATATTTTCCATTAATTCAGTACCCGTGATTCCTTCAGGAAAACCCAGAAAATTTTCAATGACATTTTTTGTAACGATTAGGGATACGACCAAGATACAAGAAAAAACGGGTCATAATTTGGACTGTAATTCCAGCTATGACCCGTTTACAAACTAGTATTGCACCTTTGATTTATACGTCTTACATTTTTCATGATCATTATTCGTAAAATTATCAATATATCAACCATTCAAACAGTCAAATATAGCGTTCTGTTAATGTTTCAATTAAAGGACTCATGTATTGAATTAAAGTTCGATATCTTTCACTTTTCTTCATAGTGTCTAATGTTTCTTTATCTGGCCAAATGCTTACTACACCAAAAGAAGGATTATCGTTTTCAATGCTAGGCTCTAAGAAATATGCACTAATACAGCCTGCATCTTTGTTGATAGGTACGAGCAGATGCCGTCCCATTTCTCGAAGCTGTTCTTCCATTCCCGCTTAACAATCAAAAGTTACCACTCTAACAAACATTAAATTCCCTCCTAAAAATTATTTATTTAGAACATATATTTCAACAGACCTTTATTTCTATTGTTGAATTGTTTTAGCAATTTTCATTTTTCTTAACCAGTAAAATGAGAATGATTTTATAAGACAATTTTTTCATTTAACCAAGAATCAATTTTAGTAAGAGATTCCTTTGAAGAGGTATTATTAAGTGCCTGGTGCAATAAAGCAATCGTTGTACGTTTTAAAATAGATTGCCAAGCAGATTCAGCTTCTACCATTACATCGGATAATAGACAGGCTGTATTTTCTTTTAATTGAAACATTGTATGAAAGATGCCATTTGAACGATAAAGAGATTCTAAGCCTTCTACTGCAATATACACATCATATATTCGGATATTTTCAGGAACAGCTTGTAATCGAAAGCCTCCTTTTACCCAGCACAGCAGAAACAAGCCCTGCTCGTACAAGTTTTCTCATTAATTTTTGAAGATAAGTTGGAGAAACATGTAGTTGTTGACTTAATGATTCACCTGATACCATAGCCTGCTTAGGTAAACGATTAAGCAACAAAAGAGCAAATACAGCTTGTTCCACGCCAGCCGTCATTTTCATGCGTCATCATTCTTTTTTAATGATTGTTTTTGCTGTTCTTTTTTCAATTTTTCAGGTGTAACATCATTACCTAAAGGGTCTAATATTGTTAACCCCATAACTGTGCTGTTTACTTGTCCACGAATAATTTGAAGATATTCTTGACGTAATTCTTGACGCTCCTTTAATTCTAGTTGTGTTAAACCATCTTCTTTTTGTTTTTTAGCTAATATGTTAATTCGATTTAAAATTTCAATCATTTCTTTCTCCGCCTTTCTTTTTATAAAAGTTCTTGTGCAAGTAATCGATAAGACTGTAGTCTTGCTTCATGACTATGACTGATTGTCCCAATCACAGCTTCATTAATACCAAAATTTTCATCATGTGCATGTAATGTATTTGCAACATCTTTTGCACTCCCCACTAAGAATCGTTTACGGTTATTCTGTATATGCATCTTATCCATTTCGGTATAAGAATAATTTAATGCTTCCTCAGGAGATACTACTTGAAAAGGCATCCCTTTATCTAAAAATAATAAGTTTAAATCTAAACTAGATGCATGATATTCAGCTTCTTCATCTGTTTCTGCCACCATCACGAAATAACCAACATTAATTTGAGGGTTTTGCATAAACTCCGAAGGAATGAAATTTGTACGATAAGACTCCAACTTTTCGGCAGATAATTGTCCACTAATGAATTGAGCAAACGAATATCCAATTCCGAATCGTCCTGCTTGTGCAGCGCTGCTGCCACTAGATCCTAATAGCCAAACTTCAGGTAATGGAGCACCCAATGGAGCTGCAAGTGTACGGTTATATAGATGGTCAACAGGCATCGTTTCTGACATAAACATCATCGTTTCTACTAATTTATCGTACTGGTTGAACAGGTTCGGTTGTTTTCCTTCATGTAATGCAAGAGTAGAAAATTGGTCACCACCGGGTGCACGGCCTACACCGAAATCGATTCTATTAGGGTATAATGTCGTTAATGTTTTAAATATTTCTGCCATTTTTATTGGCGAGTAATGCATCAGCATGATTCCACCAGAACCAACACGAATTTGGTTTGTCACTGATGCAATATGGGCAATCAATATTTCAGGTGAAGCACTAGCTAAGTTTGCAGATCCATGATGTTCGGAATACCATATTCTTTGATATCCTAAACCATCTACTAATTGAGCTAATTCAATAGTATTTTGTATAGTTTCATGAGGAGCTTGCCCATTTGAAACTGGAGTTTGATCCAAAACGCTTAATTTCATAAAAAAAACCTTCTTTCGTAGTTAATATAGATACTTAATATCCATAATTGGAGCGTATTTTCATTTCATTATTGATTTAATAAAAGTTTCTCCCGATTCTTTACTTTTTATTGTGCCTTTAGTAATTGGGGAACCTCTTTGTCGATGGTCGCCCTACAATAGTAAAATACAATGTGAACTAGCGATGATTAAAGTTTTCCATTCCAGTAAGTTACTTCATCAACACCTAATCTTACTGTTGGGAATCCTGTTTCTCTTGCTTTACCCACAGCAATCTTTAGGATGTTAAATAAGTTTTCTGAGACATTAAATTCCTTACGAAATTCTTCAATGCTGTAGCCAAGCATAGGTACTGTATCATATCCTCTTGCCTTTCCAGCTAGCATGAGCTGCATGGCACTAGACCACCATCAAGCATTTGCCATTCTTTTTTTACTTGTTCACTTACAGAACCATAATATCCCTGTACACTGTTGTTGATTCTGTCTTTAATTTCTTCTGTCATGTGTACCCCGCAACTACAGCTCTTTGATTGATTATATCAGCGTTCTCCACTGTATAAGCAATCATATCTCCGAACACCACAATAACTGTGGATGCATCAACCACTTGTTGTTGTCCTGAAGCCATTGGAAGTAGCTTCTTTTTAAGAGTAGAATCTGTAAAGACCATAAAACGTCAAGGATTTAGATTTGTTCCACTTGGTGCAAGAATAGCCTCTTCAAGCAGCTCTTTAATTTCTTCTTCATCGTTCTTAACTGAAGGTTCATAAAAGCGAACCGAACGACGTTCGCGAATCACGTCATAAAAATTTGCAGTACGATTTTCTTTTTTTATATTTTTACTACCTCCTATCAAGAATTTCTTGTCTATTTATCACTCTTTGTGTCATATTCATACAGTTCCTTCTTAAGTTGTTTTAGATAAGCTAGCCTTTAGTAACATTCC
>NZ_NPDD01000231.1 GCF_002272245.1 Bacillus sp. 7884-1
CAATCATCAGTTTTGGTGTATTATCGCCTAAACAACAAACAAATTAAATTGTTGTCTATTCATAGAAAAGAGAGGGGTAAATATGGAAGAGATAAAAGTAGATCCACGTATTATACGGACAAGAAAATTGTTAATGGATGCCTTTAAAAGAATAGCTCAAAAAAAGGAGTTCAAAGACATTACAATAATGGACATTACGGAGGAAGCAACCGTAAATCGTGCCACTTTTTATGCTCATTTTCAAGATAAATACGACTTAATGGATGCCTCTATTACAGAAGATATATTAGAAAGCATTGTGAAACACTTGAATCATTATGATAAGTTAAATGAAGAGACTATTGTAAAAATCTTTTTTACATTAACAAAGTTTCATACAAAAAAACGTACAGAATATAGCTCACAATGTAGAAGAAGTATGGAATCCTTTTATTCAATAATTGAACAAAACATAAAAAAAGAACTGGGAGAATTATTTTATACCCTATTTTTAAAACAACAACTTAACTTGGATTCGGAAGCCTTAAAAATTGGTACTACTGTGTTGAGTTGGGGAATTTACGGAGCATCTTTGGATTGGGAAAATAATAGTTCACTTTCAGCAGAACAATATATAAAAAAAGCCTTACCTTTTATAATGACGGAAATAAATAATTTTAAAGGATGATTATTGACCATTTTTTTTTCACAATATCATTTATCTTACTAAGCGTTACTAAACAATCGTGCGCTTATGTTGAATAACGAAATTCTTATTTTATCGTAGTCAAATCTTAATGTTGTTGTAGTAAATGAGGTCATATGTAGTACAAAAAAGGATAATAAAACTGATAAAGTTCTGCTTTTATCTATCCTTCTATTTTGCCTTATATAATGTATAACATTGTTTAGTACTTCTTTGTTATCAAGTCAATTCATCATAACTTTGACTTTTTATAAAAAGAATCGAGGGCTTTTTATTACGTGCTGTTATTTATTAACTAGAGAGCTTTCTTCACTCAAAGTTAGACAAAGCTAATAATTTGACCCTCTCCTACATACACGCCCACATGGGAAAGCCCCCGGAGGTTAACATATTTTACTCCATCTTCATGGTCTTCATTTTAGAGAGACTTGTTAAATAGGAAACTATTCCAAAACTTGGTTTTTTCTTTTTATCCAAATCTATAAACCCCCTATATTTTAAGAACAATATATCCTATTCAGGTATGAATAAAGGGGAGTCAGTTATATTATGGAAGTTAGAAAAAGGATCTGCCACGTAGCCAGATCCTTCGATTATTATTAATGACCTGATGAAACCTTGTTTACAAGCTTAATGTATTTATAATTAAACCAGACAAATTGTGCAGAGAGTAGAACAAAAACGGCTCCAACCATGAACGGAACATGAGGATTTAAAACATCACATAGTTTTGCAGCCATAAATAGTGCGATTGCTGCACCTAGGAAGCAGAGGAAGCTATATGCCGCAGATAATGTTGAGGGATAATGTCCAAATAATTTATTACTACGTCAACAAAATTTTTTGTCCAATCATTATATAATGATTTTTTATTTTAATCTCTCTTCAATTTTCGTCGTCGGAAAATAATCACCGGATTCATTTATTTCCTTTTCATTACGATTCATACTAATCCTTTTGCGAATACAAATAGTACTCTACACTATAAAAGTTCTTATATGGTCTTTATGTAATATACCACCGGTTATCATGTCTATATTTCCAGCCGCCAGTCGACTCATTGAAAGTAATATTACCTCCACTTAAGTCTTTTATATCTTTATATGGTTCTAATTCCATATCTTCATATACATTAGTATTATTAGTTACTTGAAAAAAGTTTCAGATTCAAATTGGATATTGTCTATTTCCAAAATACCCGAACTGATCGTAATTATAAAATGATTGTGTAAAAAGAAATTCAAACTTGATTTCTCCACCTTTCCTGTTAAAAAAGCCCGTATATAAAAGTGTGCGTTACTGATTCATCGAAATACAAACCTCCCGAATTCCTCATAAGTGCATATTCTATATCTTGTTGGTAATAATGGAAAAATGTAATGAAAAAAATGAGGAGCTCGCTTATGCAAAAGAACGATTCGAATCAGACCAATGATCCTCTCTATGATGGCAACAATCCGAAAGCTTTTGTTATCCAAATCATGGACACACTACACAATCCGCCTGATCTGGTTAACCGCTCGTTTACCTTATCACCAGACCTTCACGGTTTTTGTGTTTTTATTGAAACATTAGTCGATAAAGATAAGATTGAACATGAGTTACTTTACTTCTTATCCGAAGAGTTATTGTACAGAGAGTTGGATTCATCTGAGAACATCATAAACACGTTGCAAAGCCGAATTCCCTTTAGTTCTATTTCGGTAAGCACAGATTTCAACCACTGTGTTCTAGGTTTACTGAATGGAAAATGTTTGTTGGTTATTTCAAAGACAACCCAAGTGCTGTTGTTGGATGCAGCGAAGACGCCTCATCGAAGCGTAACGGAGCCATTGATAGAATCTACTGTTCAAGGACCACAGGAAGGGTTTACAGAAGATATTTCGATCAATTTGTCTCTCCTACGCAAACGAATCAAAAACGTTCATTTTCGGATTGAGCAGATCATAATTGGTACGGATACCGAAACGAAAGTCAGCTTACTTTACCTAGAGAAACTTGCCCCTGTAGCAGTAGTGGATGAATTCCGAAAACGCGTTCATTCCATCGAGATCGACAGCGTACTGGACAGCGGTTATATAGAAGAGTGGATTCAGGATAAAACAATTTCCCCTTTTTCTACTCTGCTGAAAACAGAGCGGCCTGATGTTATGGCGTCTCACTTGTTGGAAGGAAGGGTTGGTGTGCTCGTTGATGGAACTCCAGGTGCATTGGTCGGTCCGGTCACTTTTTTTCAATTTTTTATTGGACCGGAAGATTATTATCAAAGAGCCGATATTGCTACTCTCCTTCGATGGCTACGAATGCTTTCTTTTATGTTGGCCATATTCGTTCCTGCTCTCTACATTGCCGTCCTTACCTATCATCAGGAGACTCTTCCTCATTCTCTTCTGATCAATCTCTCAGCACAGCGAGAAGGGGTCCCTTTTCCCGCTGTTATTGAAGCGGTCCTCATGATGGTCACGTTTGAAGTGTTACGCGAAGCAGGTCTTCGTATGCCCCGGATCGCTGGGCAGGCCATTTCCATCGTTGGCGCGTTGGTATTGGGAGAAGCAGCGGTTTCGGCAGGGCTCGTTTCAGCGGCAATGGTTATTGTTGTAGCTGTCACGGCCATCTCCAATTTTGTGGCGCCGTCTTACAGCTTCGGCATTACGCAACGTTTGCTTCAATTTTTCTACATGGCACTCGCCGGTTTTATGGGATTGTTTGGTGTATTATGTGGTGTACTGTTTACCGTAGTACATCTGGCTTCGATTAAATCGTTCGGCGTCCCCTATCTTTCTCCAGTTGCTCCGACCTTCTTAACTGACTGGAAGGATCTCCTAGTTAGAGTGCCTCGACCATGGATGAAAACTTATCCTCAAATGAATCGAACAAAGAGAAAACAAAGGGGAAGCTCATGAAAGGGTTCAAAAGAAAGATCATTATGATCGGAGTCTGTTTATGCTGTTTAACTGGATGTTGGGATAAGGTCGAGATTAATCAATTGGCGATCGGAGAGCTGGTAGGAGTAGATCTGGAACCGGACACCCGCGAAATGATTGCCTATTACCAAATTGTCAATCCAGAGGCGGTTGCTGCCCAAAAGGTGTCCGGCATCAAATCCCCCGTTTATACGTATAGAGTCCAGGCGCCCAGCATAGCGGAGTTAGGGATGAAAGCGGCCGAAATTTTGCCGCGGATGCTGTTTCCCGATCAGTATCAGTCGGAAATTATTACCGAACGATTCGCCAGGCAAGGCTTGCAACCGTTTCTCAACTTATATGAGAGGCAGTACAATAGGCGCTCCAATCTTTACTTATTCATTACGGATTCGCCGCTTTCCGATGTGATGATGACATACCCCCCATTAGAGAGACTGCCGGGACGTTCTCTGCGGTCTCTGATTGAGTTCCAGTCCGAAACAACCGGGAGAGTAAGCAAGAAGTCACGTATCAAAGATCTAGTGGAAAATATGGAAACTTCCGTACTAACCGTGATGCCTATGCTGAGACTTAGCGGATCGGAGCCGTTATCCACGACAGACCGATATGAACAGATCAATGCAAACGAGGGGAACCTCATATTGAGCGGCGGCGCTGTTTTTAAGCATGACCGAATGATTGGGAAATTGAAATTGAAGCAGATGGTTTATTACGTTTTATTGAAAGGGGAAAGCGAGGTGTTTTTTGAGTCGGTGACGGTAAATGGTCGCAAGGTTGATCTTCAGGCAACCAAACCGAAAGTCCATAAACGCCTGTACATCATTTCCGGGGACCCTGTTTGGAAAATCGATATCAGTACCCGTCTCGTCATCTTGAACAATGAACAAAAGAAGGACTTAACCTTGGAAAACATGGCTGAGATTATAGAAGCTTTTAACAAACAGGTACAAGAAAAAACAACCGATTTATATCAGGATTCCATAAGAAAAGAATGGGACTTGTTTGGCTTGGAGGACAAGATCAAGTACAAACGCGGCAAAGAGTGGAAGGTCTTACAAAAGCAGAAAAACGCTTGGAATCAAACGAAGCTTCAGCTTTCCGTAAAGAGCAAGATTACCGATATTGGCGAAATCATCAATCCATATAAAGGGGGTAAATGATGGAGAAAGGTCAGATAAGCGCTGGGCAGTTTTTTATCTTGATATTCGGTTATTTGCTCGGGACTTCATTTTTTTTCCGCCCCGGGGGGCTAATCGCCCTGGCCAAACAAGACGCCTGGATTGTTCCTCTATGGGCAGGAGCAGCCGGTGTCCTTATGACCCTTATCTGGATTAAGCTCGCTAACCATTATCCAGGACTCACGATCATTCAGATTTGTACCAAGGCAGCCGGAAAGGGAATAGGCGGGCTGATCGCGCTGCTGTATATAGGGTACTTTGTGCATCTTTCCGCCTTAATAATTCGAAATCTAGGCGATTTCATGAAGGTAACCCTTATGCCCCGTACACCTATAACCGTATTCCATGTTATGTTTCTACTCATTATTTGTTATGCAGTAATCAAGGGGGTTGAGACGATTGCTAGAGCAACCCAATTATTGTTACCCCTCGTTACTCTGACATTTCTCTTTATATTCGTTGTAGCGCTTTACGAATGGAATTGGGATCGGTTTCAGGGAATGTTCCGAATGAATGTATGGACAACGATGAAAGAGACCCGGTCATTGCTCGCTTTTCCTTATATGGATTCCGTCGTCTTTATGATGCTGTTTCCATATGTCCGAAGTAAAATCAAAGTAAGCTTTATACTTGGAGTTGTATTTGCAACGTTGTTGCTCAGTTTAATTGTATTTTTTACGATAGGAGTGCTTGGCGTCACTCGCGCTTCTCATGAAACGTACTCTTTGTTTTTGATTGTGTCAGAGATTCACATCGGGACGTTTTTCGAAAACCTGGAATCGACTATTGCACTTATTTTGCTGGTTGCTATTTTTATTAAGCTTTCCGTTGCTTATTATGGCGCTGTGCTGGGATTATGCCAATTATTTAGAGTGAACGATAGATCATGGCTTGCGATATCGCTAATTTTGTTAATTTCTGGACTCGCACTAGGGTTCGACAATGTTTTGGAAAATATGGAGTTTAGCAATAATTATTATTTTGAATACATGTTACTTTACGCCATCATTTTCCCTTCACTTCTTATTTTCTTAACTTGGATGAAACAAATTAAGGGGAAACAAAAGGCAGGTTCTTCAATGTGATATGGTTCATTCTTTTCTTTGCTGCAGCTTTGGGTGTCAGTATCGTCACGATGGTTCAAAAGCAAAAAAGCGCGAGGGAAATTGGGTTATTTATAACTATAGTTTTTCTTGGTTTTGTCGACTGGATAAGCATTTTCTTAGAACGAAAATTTAACCCGAATCAGTTGATCGCCAAACTCATTGATTTGATTGGTTTATAGAGTAGTATTACAAAAGGTGATATTAAAGCATTTCTTGGTGCAACGGATCATTTTATACCTTCCATGCTCATATTAATGGTAGTTATTGGATGGGTCATTTACACGATGGGTGGTAGTGAGTTTAGCGGTTGGTCCGCATTGCGGTATTCAACGTTAAGCTGTTTACTTGGAACGATTACGGCCGTTGTTCTTGTAGTAGGGGCAACGCTGTTTGGATATATATCCGTCCCATCAGAAAGTAACATCAAAGCAGTAAGCCCGCATTTATTGTTTATGATAATATTCCCTGGCGTCCTTGCGTTGCTTGGATGGAAAATCGGTGTGAGTATATTATCACCATTAAATGGACTGTTGTTCATTAACTTTGTTCCCGTTACAACACTATAATTTCGATCTTTCAAGGGAACCCTTTCACCATGTTCGATCTCCTTGGTACGGTCTTTATCATCGTTTCTCTTTTGTCTAATAATATTTTTGTACGGACGTTACAAAGGAAAGAGTCCAATCAGCATGTTCAAACATATTTGCATGAACGTGCATCCTAACGGAAAGTTTGAATATGCCAATTGAAAAGTAACGAAGTGCCAGGCACAAACCAAAAATCGTATGGTGCTGGCACTTTTTCTTGTTCAAATTCCCAGTGCATAACGTTTACTATTATGACATTGAATAGTAAGCTAGGCTTCAGTACCGTCAACTGTTTGATTGAATCTTTTTCTCATAAAGGGCTTTTTAAAATGGATCTTAGCCATTAAGACACCTATTAAGATAAGAATGGCCCCTAAGTATCCTTTGACTGGGAGTGTTTCAGCTACAAAAATAAAAGCAAAAAATGCAGCGAAAACGGGTTCTAATGAAAATATAAGACCTGTGTGCGTTGGTGTGGTATAGTTTTGTGCATAGGCTTGACCGATAAATCCAATTGCACTACAAAGTATGCTCAAAGCCAATATAGCAACCCATGATTCCGTTGTGTTAGGAAGATGTGGCTTTTCGAATAATAATGAAAATACTCCCCCCCATGCCCCAGTAAAGCCGAGTTGTAAAATCCCCAGTGTGATGGAATCAACATTTTTCGTTAACCTATCAGTTACAATGATGAAAATGGCATAAAATACTGCACCTAAGATGATTAGCAAGTCTCCGGAATTAATTGATAATTCATTATTTAATGTTAAAAGAGCAATTCCTGTAATAGAGACGCCCACGCCAAAAACAACTTTTATTTCTGGTTTTTTTCTAAAAAAGATCGCTAATAACAATGGGACAAATACAACTGAAAGACTAAATAAAAATCCTGCATTAGAGATAGATGTGAATTTCAATCCGATCGTAACAACAGACATTATGAAGAACAAGATTGATCCTAATAAAAATCCATATAAACAAGTTTTAGTATCAATATGTATTAAACGCTTGTAAAATACAGCTCCGGCTAAAATAAAGGCTATGCCAAATCGTAATGCTATCAAATTAAACCCTTGAAAAGAATCGAGACCCATCTTCATAAACAAATAAGATGAACCCCAAATCAAAGTAACGATCAGCATCATGAAATCTGCTTTTAATTGAGTGTCTGATCCTATCCCATTTACTCTCCCAGACAATTTATTCTGATTCATTTTTCTGATCACCTATCCTATCATAAATTGATTATTTATAAGTATAATTGTAAAATTAAAATTAGAAAAATGAATGTTTTAGAAGATGAGCATGAAAAAAATTCATGTAAAGGGAGTGGTCAAACTGTCTCTTGCTAAGTTTGAGATATTTAGTACTGTTGTGGAATTAGGGAGCCTTACGAAAGCCGGTGAAACACTAGGTTTAAGTCAATCTGCTGTGAGTCATGCCATTACCAGCCTCGAATCAGAATGGGGATTTTCCATACTCAATCGAGGTCGCTCAGGAATCCATTTGACCAGTAACGGGGAGCGCCTCTTAAAGTACATACGTGAAATTCTAAAGTGGAACGAAGAAATGATTCAAGAAATAGCGAATATCAATGGGCTGGAAATCGGTACAGTACGGATTGGAACGATTTCAAGTGTGTCCATTCACTGGCTCCCTGAAATCATGAAAATATTTAATGAGGCTCACCCTACTATCGAGGTTAAACTCCTGGAGGGGGATTATGATGCCGTCGAGCAGTGGATATCAACTGGTTTAGTTGATTTTGGTTTTGTGTCTCTACCGACTTCGCAAAACTTTGAAATGATTCCCTTAAAAAAAGATAGAATGCTCTGTATCCTCTCTAATGAACACCCTCTTGCCGAACAAAATGAGCTTAGTTTTGAAATGATCAAAGAAGAGCCTCTAATCAAGTCGAAAAAAGGGAGCGATAACGACCTAAAACGAATTTTAAAAGAAAACAATGTTACTCCAAATATAAAATTTGAACTTTCAGATGACCAAGCCATTATTTCAATGGTTAGAAATGGTCTGGGAATCAGTATACTTCCTGAGATGGTTTTACATCGAGTTCCAACGAACGTTCGAACTCTTAAGTTAGAGGGAGAAAATTATCGTACAATTGGTATTGCGGCTACATCTTTTAAAACCCTTGCTCCAGCTACGAAAAAGTTCATTGAATATCTGAAATCATGGTTAAATGAGCCTCCACATTTTAAAACAGAAGGGTAATTCAGGTAAAAACTTCTCCTAAAAATAAACCCACCAACATGACGATTGGTGGGTTGTTTATTATCCTGTGCAATTATTTCTTAATATTTTTCACATTGTTCTAAAACATACTCCGTCTGTTCGATTAAGAAAAAAGTTTCATGGGGATGAACCGGGGTATTAGGTTACTGTTGTAAGGTCATGCTTTTTTAGAAAAGTAATCTCTCCCTAATTTAATTATAACAGATAAGTAATGTGCAATATAGACTGTTTATTCTGATTTACTACTGCTAAAATGCAATAGAACTTTAGATTTGATTGGTTGGAGGAATCACTGGTCCGACTCAGGTAAAATGATCATTTAGGAGAGATGTAGAATGAGTTCTTTGGTTCTCAGTTTTCAGGAAATGGAAAATACACAGCTTTCGCTCGTTGGCGGAAAAGGATTAAATTTACGGAAATTATCAAAAATTGAAGGAATCCAAGTACCAGAAGGATTTTGTGTGACAACTCTGGGATACCAGAAAGCCATCGAACAAAACGAAACGTTTCAAGCATTGTTGGAACAACTAACAATGCAAAAAGTAGAGGATCGCAATCAAATTAGTGAAATCAGCAGGAAGCTTCGACAAGTCCTTTTGGAGGTAGAAATTCCTTCCAATGTTGAGAAAGCAGTTACTCACTATCTCTCCCAGTTTGGCGATGAACATTCTTATGCCGTGCGTTCGAGCGCGACTGCAGAAGATTTACCACATGCCTCTTTTGCTGGCCAACAAGACACCTATTTAAATATCATTGGAATAGAAGCAATCTTGGAGCATATCAGCAAATGCTGGGCTTCCCTATTTACGGATCGCGCGGTCATCTACCGAATTCAAAACGGATTTGACCACAGTCAAATTTCTTTATCCGTTATCGTTCAAAGAATGGTATTCCCACAGGCATCAGGTGTATTATTTACCGCTGACCCGATAACGTCTAACCGAAAGCTGCTATCCATCGATGCAAGTTTCGGACTTGGTGAAGCATTGGTCTCTGGCTTGGTATCACCCGACTGTTATAAAGTACAGGAAGATAAAATCGTCGATAAGAGGATCGCAGCCAAAAAATTGGCTATCTATGGATTAAACGAAGGCGGCGTAGTGACACAACAGATCAATCCTGATCAGCAAAGCACTCAAACACTTACGGATCAACAAATTTTACAACTAGCACACATCGGAAGACAGATCGAAGCTTATTTTGGATCTCCACAAGATATCGAATGGTGTTTGGTTGATGATACTTTTTATTTTGTCCAGAGCCGTCCCATCACTACTTTATACCCCATTCCAAAAGCAAATGATCAAGAAAATCACGTCTATGTATCTGTTGGCCATCAACAAATGATGACCGACCCCATGAGTCCATTGGGATTGTCTTTTTACCTATTAACGACTCCTGCACCCATGCGTACAGCTGGTGGAAGGTTGTTTGTGGATGTCACACCTATGCTAGAAATGGTAGTAAATACCCTGGGTCAATACGATCCGCTCATAAAAGACGCACTTATGACCGTTTTAGAGCGCGGAGATTTCATAAAATCAGTATCAAATGATATAAATGCACCGAGTCCAAGCAGAAACAATACAAATATGCTGGCAGAAATCGAAAACATTCCGACCATCGTTTCTAATTTAATTAAGAGTAATCAAACATCAATTGAGGAGTTAAAACAAAACATCCAAATGAAATCAGGCTCGGATTTATTTGATTTTATTCTAGATGATATTCAGCAATTAAAGAAGATCTTATTTGACCCACAAAGTTCGGCTGTGATTAAGGCTGCTTTTAATACTTCCTCATGGATTAATGAAAAAATGAACGAGTGGTTAGGAGAAAAAAACGTTGCAGACACGCTTTCTTTATCTGTACCTAACAATATTACTTCGGAAATGGGTCTGGCGTTATTGGATGTCGCCGATGTGATTCGCCCTTACCCGGAAGTAATTGAATATTTACAGCAGGTAAAAGATGATACTTTTTTGGATGATTTGGTCAAGTTTGATGGTGGACAGGAAATCCAAGATGCAATAATCGCGTATCTCAACAAATACGGAATGCGATGTGCAGGAGAAATCGATTTGACGAAAACACGGTGGAGTGAAAAACCCACTACACTTGTCCCGTTGATGCTGGGTAACATCAAAACATATGAGCCTGGTGCTGGCAAACGAAAATTTGAGCAAGGGCTGCAAGTTGCTTTGAAAAAAGAACAAGAGTTAGTACATCGATTGAAGCAATTACCGGATGGTGAACAAAAAGCCGAAGAGGCAAAACAAATGATTCGTCTACTACGGAATTCCATCGGATATCGTGAATATCCAAAATACGGAATGATTAATCGCTACTTCGTATATAAAAAGGCTCTACTGAAAGAAGCCGAACAACTCTTACAAGCCAAACTTATACCTGAAAAAGAAGATATCTACTATCTCACTTTTGAAGAGCTTCATGAAGTCATAAGGACAAACAAACTGGATTATCAAATTATCACCAAACGAAAAGATGAATACAAATTTTATGAAAAATTAACTCCCCCACGTGTCATCACATCTGATGGTGAAATTATTACGGGTCAGTACAAACGAGAAAATCTCCCAGACAATGCGATCGTAGGCCTCCCTGTTTCTTCCGGAGTAATAGAGGGTCGGGCGCGTGTGATCTTAAACATGGAAGATGCTGATTTAAAAGATGGAGATATCTTAGTCACCTCCTTTACGGATCCTGGCTGGACACCATTATTTGTATCTATAAAAGGTCTAGTCACTGAAGTTGGCGGACTGATGACACATGGAGCCGTTATCGCACGTGAATATGGCTTACCAGCAGTTGTTGGGGTGGAAAATGCTACCAAACTGATAAGAGACGGGCAGCGAATTCGCGTGAATGGAACAGATGGGTATATCGAAATAGTGTAACTTTTGAATACGTCTGGATTTAAAAAGCAGCACCGCTCCTGGGGTTACCAAGAGCGGTGCTACTAATAGAAATGATGAATGTTTTGTTTCAGTTTAAACCTTGAAGTGGCAACAATAACTCTAATTTCTTAATGCCTTACTTGCCATTGCAATTAGTTCAGTTGATTCCTTCCCATTCATATCTTGTGCAATCGTTCTTAATGATCGTTCATAACTCTCTGCTTTCTCGGCCATTTCAAATAACCATTTTAAATCTTCTCTATGAAAATGGAATTGAGGAATATCATCATGTCTACCTTTATAATCCAATTGTACAAATTTCAGCAGATGTTATTTTGGGTAAGTGTTCTACCATAAATTTCCAACCCCATCACATATTTTTTTTATTATTTCCATAAATATGGCGGGTAATGTATAAAAAGAGAAAAGGAGTTGTTTAAACACACTCCTGATTCATAAAATTTAAGTATTCTGCCCTCTTAGCACAATAACCCATATACCTAAATTGGTTGTGATGTCACTAATGAAGCTAAAGAACATCCCTATTACACCATTTGATGGGACTGTGTCACTATATTTTGCTATCACTCCTAAAGAACACCAATAATAAAACAAGCACTTAAATGTATGGTTATTTGTTTTGCAGTATGTTTCAATTTACCCCTCATTCTAAGACTCTTAAACAATGTTTTCGACATTGCACTCCCCCATAATTAACTACTTGCTATTTTTAAGTAATGAGTAGACGTATGTATCGTGTGCTACACCATTTTGATACATATAGTCCCTCAAAACTCCCTCTTTTTGAAAACCAATTTTAAGTAGCAAATTGTTAGATGCTTCATTATCAATAAATACAACAGCACCTATGCGAGTTAAATTCATAAGACCAAAGCCATATGAAAGAACTTTAGATACTGCTTCCGAAGTATATCCTTTCCTCCAATGCTCTGGATGGATTTCGTACCCTATTTCTGCTCGTTTATGTTTAGGCAACCAAGCATTAAAGCCAATTGTTCCAATTATACCTTTGGTCCCTTTTCTTTCAATCCCCCAACGTATGCCTCTTTTTTCATTGTAATTTTTTGAAAAAAAATCAACAAATTTCTCTGCTTGTTCTATACTCTCTAATGTTTCTTGTCCATAAAAACGTGTTACCTCGTCGTTAGAAAAACAATCGAAAATGCCTTCTGCATCTTCTTTTGTTATTTCTCTTAATACTAGCCTGTCTGTCTCTAATATAGGAAACATTTAATCTCCCCCTTTTTTTATTTCAACAACTAACTATTCTTTTTAAACGGTAAAAATCCCTTTATAAACTGAATTCCTTATTTCACTAAACTGCACCTTATATACAGTATCAGCAATAAAACCTTCGTATGGTGCACCTTTTATCTTTGTTTATATGTATCCATAGATAAGGGATTAAGGTCTTGTCTTGGAACCTCTAGGTGTATTTGTAAATAAAAAATGCTGTATATATTGGAGTATGTTTTTTGAATATAATAAAAGCCAAAATATGCAAGTTGTGCATAAAAACTTGCATATTTTAGGCTTATTAATTTTATCCGTTACTGTGTTAAAGCACTCCGTTAGCTTAATAAGCATTTAAGAAATCATCAAAGCATCCCAGTGTCTGTTTCTTTTCTATTTGGAAAACTTTCCTTTGCTATATCCTCAAGATGGAGTGTTCCGTGAATACCATTAACTTTTTTCTTATCAACCATTTTTGAGTAAAATCTTTCATAGAAATCAGTGTCGTCAAGGTTTGGGAAATCACTTCCAAATGCAATATCATTACCATTTGGAAACAGTATATCAAAAAGTTCAATATCCACTTCATAAATTTCAAACGTACTGTTAATCGCACCATCAATTACTTGAACGTTTTTTTTCATAAAATTCTCCTTACCAGGTGATAGGACTATAATTCAACTTCAAAATAAGAATTTCCTTCTTTCACTAAACTGCCACGTTAGCGGGCACAAATGAAAAAGGTTGCCGTAGCAACCAAATCTTAAAAGAAACCCCTATTAGTTCAAATAGGTTTACCATTCTCTCCATTCTTCAGTTATGTCTTCTTCGGACTCAAAGCCAGCTATACGTGCAGCTTCAATAATAAACTCATATAGTTCTTCTCTCTCAATTGTTTCAATAAAGTAATCATAATAGTCATTTAGTTCATTTAAACTGATAACTACCTTTTTAACACATTCTAATACTTCTTCCTCATTCGGATTATCTTTAAGCTCTTTTAGGCTATTGATGTATGATTCGAGAACCTCATTAGCTGCATTTATATTTTCTTCAGTAAATAGGTCATCATCTTCATCCATTCGTTGTTTCCATTCTAGTGTTGGTTTGTTTTTAGTTAACTCTTCAAAAGTCATAATATCCTCCAAATTATTTACTTCTTGTTTGGGAGCTTCCTCCCCCTCGGCTGTTTCCTTGTTTTCGTTACAAGCCCCTAAAACTAAAACCAATGATAAAATATAAAAGAATAAAAGCTTTTTCATAGATGTGAAACCCCTATTATGTCCTTGTACAAAACAATTATAAGGGATTTTCTAGAAAATAGTACAAACTATTTTATTGAATTTTACCTTAATCCTTCTTCAAG
>NZ_NPDD01000232.1 GCF_002272245.1 Bacillus sp. 7884-1
TACAGAAAGGCTGATGATATTTTATCATCAGTTTTTTTGTTCCTATTTTTATGTGTTAAATAGAAGATCCTCAATCTATTATTTGGAATTAAGTACTCGCAACTGAAAGGTATAGTGCCCGAATCGTTGTAGCAAATAGTAAATGGGTAATTATATAATACCTATGGTAATTGAGAGGCTAATCTATCTGAGCCATTCCAGCCTAAAAAAAATGACATGCTGCTTTAATAGTAAGAAACCCCTATAATCCTAACTATCCCCTAGAATTATCCATCTAATCATTATCCCAAATATTTGTTGTTATACAAGAAAAACAAACATTCCAATCCTCTAAAACCGCGATAGCTAGTCCAAGACTTGAGAGTGCGATTTTTAAAGAAAAATCCTATTTTAATATAATTTTATCCTTTCCAGCATTACTCTGAAAAACTTTGGTAACGCTTACAATCACTGGGTTTACTGTAATTTTACACTGTGGAATTTATCTTATTTTAAATAATATTTTTTACCCAAAATCTCAAAAAAACTTTATATATTTTTGTCGTTAACTGAAGGATTCTTTGTAGAATGGTGTCGTAAAATGTAGAATAAACACGACAAATGACAATCTATAAAACTTATTGTCAGAAAAGATAAAAAAGTTTTATAAGGATTATTTGTAATTTGCACTTATAATTAACCCTTGAAATACATTTTCACAAGGATGAGGTTATTAATGGCAGTGAATACTTTATATCCAACAGACTATCAGTTGCATTTATTTCATGAGGGAAACCTTTTTCAAAGTCATCAGCTTTTTGGAGCACACGTATTTAAAGAATCAGACAAAGTCTATACAAGATTTTGTGTATGGGCTCCAAATGCTAAAGAAGTCAGGCTAGTGGGCAATTTCAATAGCTGGAATGGGGAAGGTTACGATTTACATAGGGTAAACAATGAAGGTGTATGGATTATAGTCATTGATCAAGACCTGAGTGGTTGCCTCTATAAATATGAAATAACAACAACGAAAAATGAAAAAATTTTAAAAGCAGATCCATATGCCTTCTATTCCGAACTAAGGCCAAATACTGCTTCAATCGTTTATTCTCTGAAAAGTTATGATTGGCAGGATAACCATTGGATGTATCGGAAACAAAAAAGGAACACCTTGTCTGAGCCGCAGGTAATTTATGAAGTTCATTTTGGATCTTGGAAGAAACATGAAAATGGCGATTTTTTAACATATAGGGAAATGGCAGCAGAACTCATTCCTTATGTGCTTGAACATGGATTTACTCATGTTGAATTATTACCTCTTATTGAACACCCCTATGACGGTTCTTGGGGATATCAAGGAACTGGATACTTTTCCACAACCTCTCGCTATGGCACACCAAAGGACTTCATGTACTTTGTAGATCAATGTCATCAGAATGGCATTGGCGTTATTCTTGATTGGGTGCCTGGTCACTTTTGTAAGGATTCACATGGGTTATATCGTTTTGATGGCTCACATATTTATTCCTACGAAACTGAGAGTGACAGGGAAAACAAAGTTTGGGGCACAGCAAACTTTGACCTCGGAAAAGGTGAGGTTCAAAGCTTCCTCATCTCAAACGCCTTTTTTTGGATAGATTATTTTCATATTGATGGATTTAGGATGGACGCTGTTGCTAATATCATTTATTGGCCAAATTCAGCCGACAACCAAGAAAATCCATTTGGAATCGAGTTTCTAAAAAAGCTAAATGTTGAAGTACATGAATATGATCCAACCTTTGTCATGATTGGAGAAGATTCAACAGACTTTCCTAATGTTACCTCGCCTGTCCATTATGGTGGATTAGGCTTCGATTATAAATGGAATATGGGCTGGATGAATGACATGCTAAAATACATGGAAACTCCACCTTTTGCACGTGCAAGTGCTCATACAAAAGTGACTTTTTCGCTTCTTTATGCCTTTTCAGAAAACTTTATGCTCCCATTTTCACATGATGAAGTGGTCCATGGCAAAAAGTCATTATTAGATAAAATGCCCGGAGATTATTGGGAGAAGTTTGCGCAGCTCCGCTTGCTACTAGGGTACATGTTTGCACATCCTGGGAAGAAATTATTGTTTATGGGCTTTGAGCTTGGTCAGTTTTCAGAATGGAAAGATAAAGAACAATTAGATTGGAATTTATTGGATTATGAAATGCATCAAAATGTAAATCACTATGTTAAGCAGTTAACTAAAATTTACAAACGCTCCAAAGCTCTTTATGAGCTTGACCATAAGCACGATGGATTTGAATGGATTGACTGTAATAACGAAAGCCAATCGGTCTTTTCTTTTATTAGGAAAGGTGAGACGGAAAATGATTATTTAATCATTATATGCAATTTTACAGGCGTTCACTATCCGGAATATAAAATAGGCGTACCGTATCAAAGTGAGTTTAGGGAAATTTTAAATAGTGACCATCAAGACTTTGGCGGCGCTGGACTTGTGAATAAGAAAACATTTATTGCTGAAGAAGAGCCATTTCATGGTAAACCATATTCCGTTAATGTGACGATTCCGCCCTTTGGCATTCAGATCATACGACCGGTGAAAAAACGAAAGGAGAGAAAAGGTAATGGGAAAGAAAAAGTGCGTGGCAATGCTATTGGCAGGAGGGAAAGGAAGCAGACTTAACTCACTTACGAAGGATTTGGCAAAGCCTGCTGTTCCTTTTGGAGGAAAGTACAGAATCATTGATTTTCCATTAAGCAATTGTGCTAATTCAGGGATTGATACAGTGGGTGTCTTAACACAGTATCAACCATTGCTATTAAATTCGTATATAGGTATTGGCAGTGCTTGGGATCTAGACCGAAAAGATGGAGGGGTAACCGTTTTACCCCCATATGCTGAGACTTCTGAGGTCAAGTGGTATACCGGAACCGCGAGTGCTATTTATCAAAACCTAAATTATTTAAAGCAATACCAGCCTGAATATGTACTCATTCTCTCAGGCGACCACATTTACAAAATGAATTATGAGAGTATGCTTGAATATCATATTGAGAAAAGAGCAGATGTAACAATCTCTTTAATAGAAGTTCCTTGGGCGGAAGCAAGCCGATTTGGGATTATGAATACAAACAAGGATTTAAGAATAACAGAGTTTGAGGAAAAACCAGCAGAGCCTAAAAATAATTTAGCTTCCATGGGCATCTATATTTTCAGTTGGAATGTCCTAAAAGAATATTTAGAAATGGACGCTAGAAATACAAAATCTTCACATGATTTTGGTAAAGACATCATTCCTTCGTTGTTAGAAGAAAATAAGAAGCTTTATGCCTATCCTTTCAAGGGATATTGGAAGGATGTAGGTACAGTTAAGAGTCTTTGGGAAGCAAATATGGATCTATTAAATGACGAATGTGATTTAGACCTGTTTGATCATGATTGGAGAATATATTCAGTAAACCCTAATCAACCTCCTCAGTATATCTCTCCTGAGGCCATTGTGAAGGAATCTCTCATTAATGAGGGCTGTACCATTGAAGGTGAAATAGATAATTCTGTTTTATTCCAAGGGGTTAGCGTCGGTAAAGGATCCATCATAAAGGAATCTGTCATCATGCCTGACGCGGTAATTGGTGAAAACGTTAAGATTGAAAAAGCAATTGTTCCAAGTGACGCTGTCATTCCAGATGGAACTGTCATTCGTTCATTTGATGATGAAATTATTCTTGTTACAGAAGAAATGTTAAGTGGGTTACATCCTGCTTTATAATAAACGGGAGGGACATGTATTGAAAAGAAAGCTATTAGGTGTTATTGACGCAACAACGTACCATGATGATCTAGAGGACCTTTTAACACATCGTTCACTTGCAGCCCTGCCTTTTGCAGGACGTTATCGTATTATTGATTTTGTTCTTTCAAATATGGTTAACTCTGGAATCAGGAGTGTAGCCATCTTTCCGAAAATGATGTACCGTTCACTAATGGATCACCTTGGCTCAGGAAAGAATTGGGATTTGAATCGCAAGCGTGATGGCCTTTTCTTTTTTCCAACTCCTGTTGTTGATTCAGATATTAATAAAATTGGTTCATTTGAGAACTTTGCAGCAAATTTAGATTTCTTTTATCGTAGCACTCAAGAGTATTCTATTATTACGAATTGTTATACAGTTTTAAATATGGACTTTAAACCATTGTTAGATTGGCATATTCATTCCGGGTGCGACATTACTGAAATCCACCATGAGAATGGAACACCAATGGAAATGTATTTAGTGAAAACATCTCTACTTATTAAATTAATTGAAACGAGAAATGATACAGGATATACATGTATGAAAGATGTGGTTCTAGATCCTGACCATCAACATTCCATTTGCCGCTATGAATATTCCGGCTATGCGGTCATGATAAACTCAATTCAAAACTATTATTCTACTAGTTTAAATTTATTGAATTCTGATGTTTGGAATCAGTTATTTATTAAAGAACAGCCAATCCTGACAAAGGTCAAGGATGAGCCGCCAACCCGTTATTTAAAGGGGTCAACTGTTCAAAACGCGATGATTGCGAATGGCTGCTTAATCAATGGTACAGTTGAAAATAGTATTATTTCCAGGGGCGTAAAAATCGGAAAAGGTGCAGTTATTAAAAATTGCATTATCATGCAAAAATGCGTGATTGAAGATAACTGTTATCTCGATTCTGTTATTTTAGACAAAGACGTAAAGGTTGAGGAGGGTACAATCTTAACAGGTACCGCCAGAGATCCTTTTGTTGTGCGTAAAGGGACAAAGCAAGGAGCGTTGATGAATACGTGAAAGTATTATTTGCAGTTTCAGAATGTGGTCCATTTGCAAAATCAGGGGGGCTTGCAGACGTTGCAGGCTCCCTGCCTAAAGAACTGAAAAGTCTAGGTACGGACGTAAGGGTAATTCTGCCGAAGTATGGCACTATTTCCGATGACTTTAAAGCGGAAATGAAAAAAATTAAAGAGTTCACGGTTTCTGTTGGCTGGAGAAATCAATATTGTGGGATTGAAGAGCTTATCTATCAGGGAGTAACCTATTACTTTGTCGATAATGAATATTATTTCAAACGTGAAGGGTTCTATGGATATTATGATGATGGCGAAAGGTTCGCCTATTTTAACCGGGCTGTATTGGAAGCTTTGGCACATCTAGACTTTTATCCAGATGTCCTGCATTGTCATGACTGGCATACGGCTATGATTCCATTTTTATTAAGAATGGAATATTACAAACGGAAAGACTATGGTTTGATTCGTACTGTTTTCACGATTCACAATCTACAATTTCAGGGGATTTTCCCAAGAGAAACGCTGGGAGACTTGCTTGGCTTAGATTGGGGAGCTTTCCATCCTGAAAATTTAGAGTTTTTTGGCTGTATAAATTATATGAAGGGTGCTCTTGTTGCAGCAGACGAAATAACAACGGTAAGCCCAACCTATAAACAGGAAATTCAAACTCCGGAATATGGAGAAAAACTGGATGGCTTATTGAAAACGAGAGAAGAAGATTTAGTTGGAATTCTAAATGGCATTGATGATAAATTCTATAATCCAGCACATGACCAACTACTTTATAAAACTTTTACAGCAAATAATCTTGAGAATAAAGCGATTAATAAAAGTGAAGTCCAAAAACACTTTGGGCTGCCACAGAGCCCAAGCACACCATTAATGGTGATGATTACTAGGCTGACAAAACAAAAAGGATTAGACCTCGTTAAATGTGTTTTAAGGGACATTCTTCATGAAGATATTCAAATGGTTGTTCTGGGTACTGGAGACTATGGCTATGAAGAGTATTTGCGTCATGCAGCAAACTCCTATCCAAATAAATTAAAGGTGCACATCGGTTTTAGTGAAGGACTGGCTCACAAGCTATATGCTGCGGCTGACCTTTTCTTAATGCCATCCCTATTTGAGCCATGCGGTCTTGGTCAACTTATTGCGATGAAATACGGCGCGGTGCCAATTGTACGTGAAACAGGCGGCCTAAATGATACGGTACAATCTTGGAATGAGACTACTAATGAGGGAAATGGGTTTTCTTTCAGGAATTTCAATGCCCATGACATGCTTTACACTATTAGAAGGGCATTACGCTTTTATCATGACCCCGCTTGGGAAACAATTGTTCAAAAGGCGATGGAAAAGGATAACAGCTGGGCCCAGTCTGCATTTAAGTATAATCAGCTATATGCAGAGCTGACCTCAAGGAGTGAAACCCATGTTTTCTAATCCAACAGAGTTTAAGAACCATTTTCTAAAGAGGGTGAATATGGTTTGCGGTAAGAGCTTTTCAGAAAGCTCAGAGCGAGACCATTACCAAACTCTTGGGATTATGATACGGGAATATGTCAGTCACGATTGGATAAAAACGAATGAACGATACCTGGCAGCAAAAGAAAAACAAGTTTATTATCTATCGATAGAATATTTGTTAGGAAAGCTCCTGCGGCAAAATCTAATCAATTTGGGAATCGAAGAAACCGTACAAGTTGGTCTTCAGGAACTAGGTATCGATTTAGGTGACTTGGAGGAATTAGAGAGTGATGCAGGCTTAGGAAACGGTGGCTTAGGAAGATTAGCCGCTTGTTTTCTTGATTCCCTTGCTTCACTGAATCTCCCTGGACATGGTCATGGTATTCGCTATAAGCATGGACTTTTTGAACAGAAAATAGTGGATGGCTATCAAGTAGAACTCCCAGAGCAGTGGCTTAGGAGTGGAAATGTCTGGGAAGTTCGAAAAGCAGATTTAGCTGTTAAAATCCCTTTTTGGGGGAAGGTCGAAGGAAGAACAGAGAATGGCCGATTAAAATTTCAGCATTTGAATGCCGAAACGGTAACGGCTGTTCCACATGATATGCCGGTAATTGGTTTTAACTCTGAAACGGTTAACACATTGAGATTATGGAATGCCGAACCATCTCAATTCCCTTTCCATGAGGATATTTTAAAGTATAAACGTGAAACAGAGTCTGTCTCAGAATTCCTCTATCCGGATGATACACATGATGAAGGGAAGATACTAAGGCTAAAGCAGCAATATTTTTTAGTGTCAGCAAGCATTCAATCCATCATCAAAACGTATCGGAAACAACACGGAAATTTAAAAGAACTTCACCAACACGTTTGTATTCATATTAATGATACCCATCCTGTTTTAGCCATTCCTGAACTAATGAGAATACTAATTGATGAAGAAGGTTTTGATTGGGACCTAGCTTGGTATATTACAAAGCATACGATTTCCTATACCAATCATACGACCTTATCGGAAGCATTGGAAAAATGGCCAATTCGGATTTTTCAGCCGCTGTTACCACGAATTTATATGATTGTTGAAGAAATAAATGAACGATTTTGTGGAGAGTTATGGGACCAATATACAGGGGATTGGGATAGGATTGCGAAGCTGGCGATCATTGCTGATGGCTATGTAAAAATGGCTCATTTAGCGATTGTGGGAAGTTTCAGTGTCAATGGAGTTGCCAAGCTGCATACAGAAATTCTAAAAACACGTGAAATGAATCAATTTTATCAGCTGTTTCCGGAAAAGTTCAATAATAAAACGAATGGTATCGCCCACCGTCGCTGGTTATTAAAAGGAAATCCTGACTTATCAGCCTTAATTACCGAATCCATTGGTTCTTCATGGACAAATTCACCTGGTGATTTAATTCAATTACTTAAATTTCAGAATGATACGTCCTTCATGGATAAGCTTCTAGAAATTAAGAGAGATAACAAAAAGCGGCTTGCTGACGTTATCCAAAGCCATAACGGCATTGTTGTGGATTCCTCTGCTATCTTTGATGTCCAGGTAAAGCGCCTGCATGCCTATAAGAGACAGCTCCTAAAGGTATTACATATTATGTATCTTTATAATCGAATAAAAGAGGATTCTAGTTTTTCAATGGTGCCAAGGGTATTCATTTTTGGAGCAAAGGCATCTCCCGGTTATTATTATGCAAAGAAAATTATTAAACTTATTAATACGGTAGCTGAGAAGGTTAACAATGATCCCGAAATTGGCGATAAAATGAAAGTCGTTTTCCTCGAAAACTACCGAGTTTCGCTTGCGGAAAAAGTCTTTCCTGCAGCTGATTTAAGTGAACAAATTTCCACCGCAAGTAAAGAGGCATCTGGTACTGGTAACATGAAATTTATGATTAATGGAGCACTGACAGTAGGAACAATGGATGGAGCCAATATTGAAATTCATGAATTGGTTGGGAATGAGAATATCTTTACATTTGGACTTTCTGCTGATGAGGTTCTTCATTATTACCAGCATGGCGGCTATCAATCGATTGAATATTATCATCATGACAGTCGCATCCGTCAGGCTGTTGATCAGCTAGTAAATGGATTTTTCCCTGGTGTCTATAACGAATTTGAACCAATTTTTGATTCTTTGCTGGAAGAAAATGATCAGTACTTTGTATTGAAGGATTTTGCTTCCTATGCGGACACACAAAAGAGAATTGGTGAGACCTTTAGGAATCAGAAAATCTGGCAAAAGAAGTGTCTGATTAATATCGCCCAAGCAGGTTATTTTTCCAGTGATCGGACAATCCAAGAGTATGCGGAAGATATTTGGGGAATAAAACCTCTATAACCGATAAAATTAGAAATAGGAGAAAACCACCAATCGAAATGAATGGTGGTTTTCTTGATTAAAATGTACTTGCCTAAAAACTACTTCACTGTTAGTAGGATGTAGTCTTTATATTCCAGTAATCCTTAAGAAAGAATTCACTAGGAAAAGCAGAATTAAACCCCCGGAGCTGCAATAGTGACAGAGAATAGGTTTGAACAGCAAATTCTTACTTCGTTGTTACCATTATTAGTTGATAAAACAACTACATTTCCATCAATTCTTAAAAAGTCCCCGTTCTGTGTTGTATTTACCTGCTGATTGAACCTGAACGTCATCCCCGACTGCAACACCTGCGAATAAATCTTCACAATCACAGCAATTATTTCTTAATCCCAAATTATTTACCCTTTTCAATTAAGTTAATACATTCTATGCATGTCCTAGAGAGGTTGTTCAAAAAATAATCAAAGAACGGATTAATGTAAAATTGGAAATTCCCCAAATCAAAGAAAAAAGCATTCCTCATTACAAAGAAATGCTATTACTATAACTATTCAATTAAATCATAATTTGTTATTTTTTTATGAAACAAAGTAACCGATAAAAATCCCAATTGCAAGTAAAAATCCAAAAATCGTATTGGTTTGTGCTGTCGCTTTCATGGCAGGTGCCATTTGAATGGGTGATATCCCGTCTTTAAACCCTTTAATTGCGTTCTTTGCTTTTGGAATACTAAGTAGCACGATTATAGTCCAAATTGGAGCAATATTTGAGATGATTAGACCTATTACCCAAAGAAATGAAAAAATGAACATGTAACCCATTAAAGTAACTGCCTTCTTTTTACCAATAAGAATAGCTAATGTTCTTCGACCATTTTCCTTATCGCCCTCTAAATCCCTAATATTATTAGAGAAATTAATGGCGCCAACAAGAACTAAAATCGGAACTGAAATGAGGACGCTAGTAGATGTTACAGTTCCCGTTTGGATAAAGAATGAAATTAAAATGATTAACATACCCATAAAGAACCCTGCAAAAATCTCTCCAAATGGAGTGTAAGCAATGGGAAAAGGTCCTCCTGTATATAAATAACCAACGGCCATACAAACAAGCCCTAGAACAGCTAACCACCAGCTAGTACTCATACAAATATATACCCCAATCAATAGAGCAATCCCATAAAGACTTAGAGCGAGCTGCATGACTGTTTTCGGCTTAATTCCATCACGGACAATGGTACCGCCAATTCCAATTGAGTGCTCATTATCGAGGCCGCGTTTATAATCATAATACTCATTGAACATATTAGTAGCTGCCTGTATTAATAAACTCGCGATTAACATGGCAAAGAAAAGACCAAAATGTATTTCCCCATGTGCAAGTGCAAGTGCTGTACCTAGCAAAACTGGAACAAATGCTGCAGTTAACGTATGGGGACGGGTCATTTGCCACCAAACTTGAAAACCGCGATTCGATTCAACAGCAGGCTTTGAAGTGTGCTGTATATTTGGCTGCATTTTCTTCTCTCCCTTTTTTAAAAAATTATCTATATATAAAATAAATTGCTATATGAGCTTGAAACTTTCCAACCCTAAGTTTATGCGAATTTGACGACTATAGTCAATTATTTTTTATTAGCGGAATTAGTAGATTATTCCTGTCAGATTATTAATGAGAGAATGGAGGGAAAATGAAATAAACGAGTGAAAATCAAAAACAACCCTGATCGGTATTTTTAAGGTATAATTTAGGAAGTCAAAGAGGATAGATAGTGACAAGTATTACTGACTTCTTTACAATGAAAGTAGTATCTTTAAATTGGCATTAAAATGAATGGATAACAGTCATTTGACTGTGTTGGAGGGATTTTTTTGGTTACCATTCAGGAGACGGAATTAAAGGAAAGGGGTCTTTTGGCAGTAAGAACTGCTCAGAAACTAGGCCGGCCCATTCTTATTAGTGAAGTTCATAAAATGGACAGTATTGAACCTATATCCTTTTTTTATAGTGGTAAAGAGCGCTATCTAGGAGAACGATTCTATTGGAAAGACCCATCGGCAGAAATGGTGCTTATTGGCCTTGGCATATCAAAACAAATTCAGTCGGATCAGGCTACTGACCGCTTTTTTCATGTTGAAGAGGAATGGAAGGGATTTTTAAAGGACAGTCTTATTTTTAATCCATACAAAGAAAATGGCTTAGGTCCCGTAATGTTTGGGGGATTCTCATTTGATCCGCATAAGCCAAAAACAACACTTTGGTCTAAATTTGCAGATTCTTTATTCCATATCCCAAAATTTATGTTAACAATTGTTGAAGGGCGAACTTTTTTAACGACAAATATTGTTTGTACCCAAAATGATGATTATACACTTTTTGAAAAAGTAATAAATGAGAGAGTCCAATTACTTAACTCTCATAAAGAAATTGAAATAAAGCCTGCTAAACTCCTTGAAACGAAAGAAATTTTTCCGCAGGAATGGAAACAGAGTGTGGATGATGTAGTAGAGGATTTAAAAACATGCTCATTG
The DNA here is from genome assembly GCF_002272245.1 of Bacillus sp. 7884-1. GTDB lineage: Bacteria > Bacillota > Bacilli > Bacillales > Cytobacillaceae > Neobacillus. The sequence continues at coordinate 11,145 of NZ_NPDD01000232.1, forward strand.
AAAAAGGTGGTTCTTGCTCGAGAATTAAGATTATTTTTTGATCAACGCTTGAAAGCAGAAGTAATTCTTAAGAATTTGTATAATCAACAGCGGGATAGCTTTATCTTTGTTTTTGAATCTAATGGAGACTGTTTCATTGGTGCTACACCTGAAAGGTTAGTGAAAAAACAAGGAAACGATGTATTCTCTACCTGTCTTGCAGGATCGATTAAACGAGGTAAAACCGATGAAGAAGACCGGATGTTAGGGCAAACATTACTTAATGATAAGAAAAACCTTATTGAGCATGGATATGTGGTTGAAATGATTAAGGAAGCCTTAGAAGAATCATGTGAGGAAATAATTCTTCCAGATAAACCGCAATTAATGAAAATAAGGGATATTCAACACCTCTATACACCTGTCATTGGTAAATGTCAGAAAGACGCATCATTGCTTTTATTAGTTGAAAGACTTCATCCAACTCCTGCCCTTGGAGGACTTCCTAAAGAAGAAGCTATAGAAAAAATTAGAGAAGTTGAAGAATTGGATCGCGGGTTTTATGCTGCTCCACTTGGGTGGTGTGATTATCGAGGAAACGGTGAGTTCTCGGTTTCTATCCGCTCCGGTCTCATTCAAGATAAGGAAGCTTCATTATTTGCAGGATGTGGTGTCGTTGCGAATTCTGATTCTGAAAGTGAATATTTGGAAACAAGCTTAAAATTCAGACCGATGCTTCGCGCCCTTGGAGGAAATTAATATGAATCATCAGGAATCATTAACAGCTTATCTAGCTGCCTTTGTTGTTGAGTTAGTACAAACAGGAATAAAAGATGTTGTTGTTAGCCCAGGGTCTAGGTCAACCCCTATGGCAATGGTGATGGCAGAACACCCAGAATTAAATATCCATATCCATGTAGATGAACGTTCAGCAGCTTTTTTTGCATTGGGAATCGCAAAAGCTACAAACAAGCCAGTGGCCATTTTATGTACTTCTGGTACAGCTGCAGCGAATTATTTTCCGGCAATTATTGAAGCTCGGTATTCACGCGTACCTTTATTGGTTCTAACAGCTGACCGTCCACATGAGCTTAGAGAAGTTGGTGCTCCACAAGCGATTAATCAAATTCATTTATATGGGCAGCATGTAAAATGGTTTGCAGATATGGCTTTGCCTGAGAATAGTAATGAATTGATTCGTTATGCTCGAACTGTTGGTGCACGTGCAGCTGCCATTGCAAGTCAGGCACCGGCTGGACCAGTCCATCTGAATTTTCCGTTCAGGGAACCGCTCATACCAAAATTAGATGAGGAAATCTTCGAATTAAAAGAACGCCCTATGGGTTATGTACAGGTTCGGAATGGGGAATTGACAATTCGTCAGGATGAATTTAGGGAGATTTCTCAAAAGCTGAAGGGTTATAAAAAAGGAATTATTGTTTGCGGAAACATTACTGACAACCGGTTTGCTCAGGCTGTCACAGAGTTATCAGCAGCTTTGAAATTTCCAGTTTTAGCAGATCCCTTGTCACAGCTCAGGAGTGGACTACATTCACTAGAGAATATTGTGGAGGCTTATGATACTTTTTTACGGAATGAAGACGCCAAGGAATATTTGAAGCCAGATGTCATTCTCCGCTTTGGGGCAATGCCTGTTTCAAAGGCATTAACCATATTCTTAAAAGAAAATCATCAAGCAGAACAATTTGTCATTGACGGGGCAGGAGGCTGGAGGGATCCGGCAACATTATCAACGGAAATGATTTTCTGTAATGAAACCATTTTCTGCGAGCAGTTATCAGGCTTAACGGAAACAAAAGAGTCAACAGAATTCTTAGAAAAATGGCAAGAAATTAATGATCTTACAAAAGCAAACATGGCTTTAATTAAGGATAGCCAAATGTTAAGCGAGGGCCGATTGTTCTATCAAATAGCAGAAATGCTCCCTGAGGAAGCTACTTTGTTCGTTGGGAACAGCATGCCTATAAGAGACTTAGATAGTTTCTTTCTCAATAATCATAAATCAATAAATGTAATGGCCAATAGAGGCGCTAATGGAATTGATGGAACGGTATCAACCGCCCTAGGAGCAGCATTATATTCACAACCATTATATCTGGTTTTAGGAGATCTAACTTTTTTCCATGATTTAAATGGGATGATTGCAGCGAAGCTATATGGAATAGATATAAGAATTATTGTTGTTAACAATAATGGTGGGGGTATTTTCTCCTTCCTACCACAATCGCAGCATCCAAAGAATTTCGAACTTTTATTTGGTACTCCATTAAACTTAGAATTTGAGCATGCAGTTCGGATGTTCAATGGAAACTATACGAAAGTAAAAGACTGGGACCATTTCCGTGAACTAATGAAGCAATCATCCGATGTTAAGGGATTAAATGTATATGAAGTGGTAACAAATAGAGACAGCAATTTAACACAACACCGCGACTTTTGGCGGATTGTTTCCCAGGAAATATCAAATTTTGTCAAAGGTATACATTAATGCAGGTTAATATAAACGATCTAAATGTTCATGTCGAATTGTGCGGGGAAGGATTTCCGTTATTATTATTACATGGCTTTACTGGAGATTCATCCACATGGACACCTTTTTGTCCGACTTGGGGTAAGCACTCAAAATTAATCATCCCAGACATTATAGGTCACGGCGAAACAGAATCACCCTTAGATGTAAATCGCTATAATATCGAATCAGCAGCTAAAGACTTGCTTAAGCTTCTTGATGAGCTTGAAATTGAACAAACGGATTTGCTCGGGTATTCAATGGGGGGAAGACTTGCTCTGACTTTTGCAATTCTATATCCGGAGAGAGTTCGAAAGCTTATTTTGGAAAGTGCGTCTCCAGGACTGAAGACGGAAGAAGAAAGAATACAGCGCTGTATGAAAGATGGGGAACTAGCAAACTTTATTAATAATCAAGGAATTTTAGCCTTTGTTAACTATTGGGGAGGAATTCCGCTTTTTTTAACAATGAAAAATCTTCCCGAGCCAATACAAGAAAGTATTAGGGAACAAAGGTTAACCAATAATCCTAAGGGTCTTGCAAATAGCTTAATAGGTATGGGGACAGGTTCTCAGCCATCCTGGTGGGAAAAGTTGAACTTGGTGAAATGCGAAGTGCTGCTGCTAACAGGAAGTATGGATGAAAAATTTTGCAAGATTGCTGAGAGAATGCAGAAGGATATGAAAAAAGCTTCATGGATTGTAATTAAGGATAGTGGCCATGCAATTCATGTGGAACAAAAAGAAAAGTTTGATACAATAGTAAGTGACTTTTTGTCATTAAACTAAGGAGGAGATTGTTTTGACAGTAGAATGGGTAGCAGGACGTAAATATGAAGAAATTCTATACGAAACATATAACGGAATTGCGAAAATCACAATTAATCGCCCACACGTACATAATGCATTTACACCAAGAACCGTTATGGAGTTAATTGATGCGTTTGCCATTGCGCGTGATGATTCTAGTGTAGGAGTTATCGTCTTAACAGGAGCTGGAGAAAAGGCATTTTGTTCAGGCGGTGATCAAAGTGTGCGTGGACATGGAGGATATGTTGGAGAGGATCAAATTCCACGTTTAAATGTGCTTGACTTGCAACGCTTAATTCGTGTCATTCCAAAACCAGTTATCGCAATGGTTAAGGGATATGCGATTGGCGGCGGTCACGTTTTACACATTGTCTGTGATTTAACAATTGCAGCTGACAATGCTGTATTTGGACAAACAGGTCCTAATGTAGGAAGCTTTGACGCTGGTTATGGTTCAGGCTATCTTGCTAGGATTATTGGTCATAAAAAGGCTCGTGAAATTTGGTTCCTATGCCGTCAATATAATGCACAGGAAGCTCTTGATATGGGCTTAGTAAATACGGTTGTTCCACTTGAAAGAGTCGAAGAAGAAACCATTCAGTGGTGTAATGAAATCCTTGAGAAAAGCCCAACTGCCCTTCGTTTCATAAAGGCAGCAATGAATGCAGATACGGATGGATTAGCAGGTCTTCAGCAATTCGCTGGAGATGCAACATTGCTTTACTATACTACGGAAGAAGCCAAAGAAGGCCGTGACTCATTCAAAGAAAAGCGTAAGCCAGATTTTGGTCAATTCCCTCGTTTTCCTTGATTTTAAAATTTTTGAACGCAGCTTGATGGATTCCATCAGGCTGTTTTTATATCGAAAAGCGTAAGCCACTAGGCCGCTTGCGTTAGAAAGAAGAAGAAGGTGAAAAATATTGAATAACGAAGCAATGTCTAACTTTTTGAAAAATAGGGCGTTCCTTACTCCGGATAGGGCTGCTGTTTATTTTAATAAAAGAATAATAACGTTTAAAGAATTATATGAGAGCTCATATCAAACAGCTGGGAAGCTCCAAGCTTTAGGATTGAAAAAGGATCAATATATAGGTGTATTACTAAAAAATCATCTTGATACCGTCGTGATTTTATTTGCACTTCAGCTAATAGGTATTAAGGCAGTTATTTTAAACAATCGACTAACGACAAAAGAGTTAGTGTGGCAGTTACATGACTCTAAGGCAGCCTCGTTAATTCTCGAAAATGATTTTGATGTAATAAAAGAAGAGGTAAAAGTACCAGTTTTTACAAAAGATGAATTGTTTGCAGCTACTCCAAACATTCCTGAAATACAGGATGAAATAAACTTGGGGGATATCTGTACGGTCATGTATACATCGGGTACAACAGGGAATCCGAAGGGTGTCATTCAAACATATGGAAACCATTGGTGGAGTGCTGTCGGATCAGCATTAAATTTAGGATATACTGAATCTGACCGCTGGCTTTGCAGTGTTCCACTTTTTCATATAAGCGGTTTTTCCATTTTAATGAAAAGTGTTATCTATGGGATGCCTGTCATTCTACATGAAACATTTGACGCTATCAAAGTAATAGAGGATATTACAACGAAACGAGTCACCATAATGTCAGTAGTAGGAACCATGCTTTTTAGGATGGTTGAAACACTTAAGGATGCCCGGCTGCCAAATCATTTCCGCTGTGCGCTTTTAGGAGGCGGTCCTGCACCTTTACCGTTGTTAGAGGCATGTAAGGCAAAAGAAATTCCGGTTTTTCAATCCTATGGAATGACGGAGACAGCTTCACAGTTCGTTACACTGTCTCCTGAGTACAGCATTACAAAACTTGGTTCAGCGGGTAAGCCATTATTTCCTTCCCAGCTTAAGATAATTTTGGAGGATGGAAAAATAGCTTCGGCAAAACAAGCTGGTGAAATTATTGTTAAAGGTCCAAATGTCACTATGGGTTATTTATATCGTCCAGAGGTAATAAAGGAAAAATTTAAAGGAGGTTGGTTTCATACAGGAGATATTGGTTATTTGGATGAAGAAGGTTTTTTATATGTGCTTGATAGACGCTCTGATCTCATTATATCAGGTGGTGAAAACATATATCCTGCGGAAATTGAATCTGTATTATTAGCCCATCCTGATGTAGCTGATGCAGGAGTCACAGGCTTCGATGATGAAATATGGGGACAGGTTCCAGCTGCATTTATTGTAAGAAAAGAAGGGGCCAATGTTACTAAGGAAGAACTCAGACAATTTTGTTTAGAAAACTTAGCGAAATACAAGGTACCGAAAACGTTCCACTTTACTGAAAAACTTCCAAGGAACGCTGCTAAAAAGCTCCTGCGCAGGAAGCTGTGTGAATTGGTATAGAAGGGTGGGAAAAGTGAATGAATATTGCACAAATTAAACTTAACGTGATTAGTATGCCATTGAAATCACCTTTTCACACACACTTAGGTACTTTAACAGAACGTGAAGGAATAATCATAGAGGTAATCGATTCTGATGGAGTGTCAGGCTATGGGGAGGGAGTGGCTTTTTCAACACCATGGTATACAGAAGAAACTGTTAAAACCAGTTTACATATGTTAGCCGATATTTTAATTCCTTTGCTTAGGAAGAACCCAATAAAACATCCTGAAGAGGCTGCTATTTTATTTAAGTCCATTAGAAGAAACAATATGGCTAAGGCTGGACTAGAATTGGCTATTTGGGATTTGTATGCAAAAAGGAATGTTGAGGCCCTTTCTTCAAGTATTGGCGGCACTAGGAAAAAAGTTGCTTCTGGTGTGGTGGTTGCAGCCGATTCTCTAAGCAGTTCTCTTAAGGAAATTGAAAAATACCTAGAAGAAGGATATCAGCGAATTAAAGTTAAAATTAATCCTCAACAGGATTATTCTTTGTTAGCTGGAATCCGTCGCCATTATCCAGAACTTCCTATAATGGCTGATGCTAATTCTGCTTATACATTGAAAGACATTGAGAGATTAAAGGCTATGGATGACTTTAATCTCCTAATGATTGAACAGCCACTCGCAAGCGACGATATCATTCAACATTCATTGCTACAAAAAGAGTTAAAGACCCCAGTCTGTTTAGATGAGAGTATTTTGAGCTTTGAAGATGCTAAAAATGCGATTGACCTTGGAAGCTGTAGGGTAATAAATATTAAAGCAGGAAGAGTGGGCGGCCTTTATGAAGCAAAAAGGATTCATGATTATTGCTTTGATAAGGAAATAGAAGTATGGTGCGGGGGAATGATTGAATTTGGAATATCTCGCGCGCATAATATTGCTCTTGCTTCACTTCCAGGATTTACGATCCCCGGTGATATTTCTGCTTCCAATCGATTCTGGGAGGAAGATATCATTACACCTGAGGTAAGGGTTGAAAATGGATATGTCGATGTACCAGATACACTGGGAATTGGATTTAGTATAAATGAAAAAAGGATGAGGGAAACAACACTGTTAGAAAAGAAATTTACTTTCGATAATGGCTGTGTTAAAGGATACTGATGATTTTAGAA
>NZ_NPDD01000233.1 GCF_002272245.1 Bacillus sp. 7884-1
GCGGTGATTATTCAAAGAAGCTTTCCTTAGTGGAGCGCAAATCAACAGCCTAGTTTAACACAGCCTCGATAAAAATAAAACCAGACAAAAAAATGTCTGGTTTATTGTATCTATATATCAGAAGGTTCAAATGTTTTACAATCGGTTTCTTGACTGTTATCAGCTGTTTTCCCTTTATGGCTGACAACATAAATACTATCAGCACTGCATTTATTTCCTTTTGCCCAATAAGAGCAGTTGTTAACTTCACATAAAACATCTTGTGCCATTTTGTATCACTCCTTAGAATCATTGATAATACATAAATAGCTTTTGATTTTTTACCTCTATTCATCCCTGTAAGTAAAAGGGAACGAATGAACTAGTTTAAGGCTTTTTTTAGTGATTCTAAGTTCTGCTCCATTAGTGAAAAATATGTTTCGTTATCCTTGATATTTTTCTTTGTTAATACTCCTAAATTATGAACCGGTAAAGCCCTTGCACCAATTTCCTCCTGAACAATCTCCGCTAATTTGGATTGGACGTTTTGTTCGAAAAGGATATAATGGAGACCTTGCTCGTCAGCGATCGTAATAATTTCTTCTAGTTCTCGCTGTGTTGGTTCATTGGTTGTAGATAGACCAGAAATACTGATTTGTTCGATGCCGTATCTTTGCTCCCAATAACTAAAAGCCGCATGAGTTACTAGGATATTTCTATGTTTTGAATCTTGAATGGTACTTTCAAATTTCGAATGTAATTGATCTAATTCCTTTGAAAGCTGCTGATAATTTTGATCGAAGGTTTCTTTATTTTGGGGCATTTTTTCAACTAAAGAATCTCTTATTACAGCTGCCATTTCCTTCGAATAGATGGGGTCAAGCCATACATGGGGATTAAAATCTCCATGGCCCTCATCCTCATGGTCATCATGTGCTTCATGCTCTTCAACAGGTTCTAATATCAAATTCTCAGCTACTGGTATCATCGAGACGTTTTCGCTTTTTAATGATTCCTTTGCTTTTTCCACAAATCCTTCTAATCCTAAACCGATGTAGAAAAATAAGTCTGAATCAGCCAGTTTAATCATATCCTTTTGGGATGGTTCAAAGGTATGCTCATCTGCTCCTGGTGGATAAATCGTATTAATAGTAACGAATTTACCTCCGATACGCTCTGTAAAATATTGAAGCGGGAATACAGTAGTATAAATGCTGATTTTGTCTTTCTCTTTTTGTGTTACATCTTTTTCGGCACTGCAGGCAGACATTAACAGTAATAAAATGAGTATTGGATAAAAGATAATTTTTTTCATATTTGCTCCTTTAAAAGATAATAAACCGGAGTTATTACGATTTATAGTCGAAAAATTTTTAGGATTCGAATGATTAAAAAATGTATAATACGGAACGATTCCGATTTCCTTATGTATCTTACAAAAAAAATACGATAATTGCAAGCATAAAGTTGATACACCATTTAGTTTTTATGTATGCTTATAGTAACCAAATAAAAGGTGGGATAATTATGTCATTATTAAATGAAATACTTGATTATAATCAAAATTTTGTTGAAAGTCGTGAATATGAGAAATATGAAACAACAAAATTTCCGAATAAAAAAACGGTCATTTTAACATGTATGGATACAAGATTATTGGAATTATTGCCTAAGGCTTTGAACTTAAATAATGGGGATGTAAAGACCATTAAAAATGCTGGGGCCCTGGTATCTCATCCATTCGGAAGTATTATGAGAAGTATTCTTATTGCTGTATATCAGCTTCAAGCAGAAGAAGTCCTAGTCATTGCTCACCACGATTGTGGGATGAGTGGATTAAAAGCTGAACCAGTAATAAATAGTATGTTAAGCCGAGGGGTAAAAGATGAAACCATTGATACGCTTACCTATTCAGGTATCAATATAAAAAAATGGCTGCATGGATTTGATAATGTTACTGAAAGTGTCGAACATAGCGTGGAGGTAATTAGAAATCATCCATTAATGCCTGAAGGTGTTCCAGTGCATGGGTTAGTTATTGACCCAAAAACAGGAAAATTAGACCTAATTGTTGATGGGTACCAAAGTTAAATTTCCTTTTTTTCTGGCACCGGGTCAATTCCACCTGGATGAAAGGGATGACATTTAAGAATTCTCTTTAATGTAAGCCAGCCACCTTTGAAAGCTCCAAACCGTTGAACGGCTTCTAACCCATAATGGGAACAAGTAGGGTAAAAACGACAGCTTGGCGGTTTAATCGGGGAAATGGCAACTTGGTAGAATCGAATTATGGAAATAAAAATTTTTTTCAACATAGGGGCACTCCCTTTATAATTTACTAAAAGATATCATATAAAAGAAAAAACGTCTAAATTGTTAAATGAAACAATGTTGATGAAAAAACTCGGAATTTATAGTATGATTAGTTTTAGATATTAATAAGGAGTGGGGATAAATGCCTTCAGTAGAAAGCTTTGATTTAGATCATAATGCCGTTAAAGCACCTTATGTTAGACATTGTGGCGTCCATAAGGTAGGAAGCGATGGGATTGTTAATAAATATGATATCCGTTTTTGTCAGCCGAATAAACAGGCGATGAAGCCAGATGTCATTCATACATTAGAACATCTCCTTGCCTTTAATCTTCGTGCACACGTTGAAAAATATGATCATTTCGATATTATCGATATTTCACCTATGGGCTGTCAAACAGGTTATTATTTAGTTGTTAGTGGTGAGCCGACAATCGAAGAAATCATTGACCTTCTTGAAGATACTATGAAGACGGCAGTTGAAAAACATGAGATTCCTGCAGCAAACGAAAGACAATGCGGACAAGCGAAGCTCCACGATTTAGAGGGAGCAAAGCGCCTAATGCGTTTTTGGCTTGAGCAAAGTAAAGAAGATTTAAAACAAGTATTTGCTTAAACGAAAAGAATTCCTATTCTTAATGAATAGGAATTCTTTTATGAATTTTTTTCATTTTCCTCTTTTTTGTCATTATTTACATATGGATTATCATCGAGTGGATCTACTGTATGTTTAAATGAATAGGCTTTTGAAGTAGTAATGACTGCAAGCAATAGCACTACGATAATGATAACTATGCTTACCACAAATATCGTATACATATTTTCCCCCCTTGTATTCTTATATTCTAGCATGGTTTTACACTTTTTTAACCAAAAAAAGAAACTGCAGGATGCAGTTCCTTTTTGCTGGCTGAATCCAGCTCCAGCGCCTAGGGGCTCGGGGTCATAAGCTTGTCTAGTTGTGGCTCCTTGGGACTCGAGTCATAAGCCACCCCCTAAG
>NZ_NPDD01000234.1 GCF_002272245.1 Bacillus sp. 7884-1
TGAGCAAGGCGCTTCCGCTTTTTATTGTGGTATGTAATAATCAATGGATATTCCTTGGATAATAAGTATGGGCGCGCTGTTGTCCGTACTCCTCTTGCGCAAATTTTCCTTTCAAGCTCTCAATTAAATAGAGCCCCATTAAATCATATAATTCTTGTTTATCCATCTCTTTTATCAAATGGAGAAGATCCTCATGTGACATTTCTTCTAAGAAGGCGAATGCTAACATATCAATATCCTCTTCATCACCTGTCAGCTTGTCGCGATACATTTGAAATAATTCATCGACTAACCTCATCTCGTTCACCTCCAAAGAATTTTTTTAAATTTTTTCCTTACTTATTCAATTCCCTTAATGATGAAAAATATCCTCTATCTTAGAAGCAGAAATGGCAAAAATGTTAAAATCCATTTTCTTAATATTATGACAATTATACATGATTCAGTTCTAAAAAAAACGTCGAAATTTGAAAAAGAATAAATTTTATTTGATTGTGGGAAATTCTAAATAATATTAATAAGGGGATGACATAATGGATGAGCAAAAAAAGACCTATTATATAGATGTTGGGCATGGACAGATATCCCAAAGTTCAACAGCTTCCACATGGAGCTTTAAAATCCAAGCAAATGATGAGGAAATCACGCATTTAAGAGAGCTATTTGATCAAAACTATTCAACGGAATGGCAAAATTTCATGAGAGCCCATGTTCCCTATGTTCAATATCATCATGACCGTGAAAATGACGCATATGACAATACCATCCGGCAAGTATATGGGATAATTTACAACCTCGGAGATGAGGAAGCAAAAAGTCATATTGAATCGATGAATATTTTACCAGAATAAGATTAAAAAGGCGGAAAATCCTTTCTATAGGGATTTTCCGCTTTTTTTCGCTTATAATGAAACCAAAAAGGGAACCCAAGGGGAGAGCAAAGATGAAGGAGTTTTATGATAAAAACGGGAACAAGGTGGAGCTATCTTTTGCAGCTAACGCATTCGAAAAAAATGCAAAGCATGTGCTTGTTATTAGCCAGTATAAGGGTGCTTGGTATTTAACCAATCATAAGGTTCGAGGTCTAGAATTTCCAGGTGGAAAAGTGGAGGAAGGGGAGTCCCTTGAAGAAGCTGCTCGGCGAGAGGTTTATGAGGAAACGGGTGCAAAAGTGTACGAACTTTCACAGATAGCAGAATATAAAGTGACTGAAGGAAAAGATTCTTTTGTGAAGGCCGTTTTTTGGGGCAAAATAAAATCGATTAGTAAAACAAATAACTATTACGAAACCAATGGACCTTTTGTGGTGGAAGGAGATATTTTGCAAGTACGGTTTGGCGATGAGTACAGTTTTATTATGAAGGATGATGTGATACCAGCGTGTATAAATTATATAAACAAGCTCCAAATTGAAAAAGAATAGCGACAAAATTTTATAAGCCGCTATTCCTTGATAAGTTTTTTCTCTAACAGCTCCACCAGCTGATACATAATCGTGGCGACGACAGCAATCACCAGCAGTGATAAAAAGACCAGTGTAAAATTAAATACTTGGAAGCCGTAAATAATCAAGTAACCAAGTCCCCTCGAGGAAACTAAGAATTCACCAACAATGACACCCACCCATGATAATCCAACATTCACCTTTAAAGTTGAAATGATTGTTGGGAAACTCGCGGGCAGAATGGCCTCTTTAAAGCATTGAAAACGTGTCGCCCCGAAGGTTTGAAGTACTTTTAAATAGTTAGGGTCCACTTCTTTAAAAGATGTATAGACGACAAGTGTGGTAATAATAACTGAGATAATGGCACCCATCGCAATGATTGAAGGATATCCAGGACCTAGGGCAACAATTAGAATCGGTCCCAAAGCTACCTTTGGCATCGCATTTAAAATTACCAGATAAGGGTCGATAATTTTTGAAAATATCGGTGACCACCATAGTAACGCTGCTAGTAAGGTTCCAAGCAGGGTACCTAAAATAAAACCAAAAATAGTTTCTGTTAAGGTTACACCAAGATTGGATAGTAATGAACCATCTTGAAATTTTTCTAAAAATAGATTCCAAATCTTAGATGGGGAACTAAACAAAAGCGGGTCTATCCACCGCTGCTGACTGGATATTTCCCAGCCTGTGAAAAAGACTAAAAATATGATCACCTGATAAAATCGAACCCATCTTTTTTCAATCGTAAGAGAATGTAAATAATTTTTATGGAGGAGGTTCACCTTATTCTTTCCCTGACTCAAGTGACTCCAACTCCTTCCAAATTGTTTGAAAGATACTAGAAAAAGTCTCGTGGTTCCTTGCGTTAAAAGGAGACAAATTTTTTAGTTCATCCGGCATCTGAAATACCTTATGAACCCTGCCCGGGCTTGGCGAAAAGAGTACAACCCGGTCGCTCATGGCAATGGCTTCCCCGATATCATGTGTGACAAGGATGGCTGTTTTTCCGAATACGTCCAGCGTCTTCGATACTAGGTCCTCCAGCTTTAACTTAGTTTGATAATCTAAAGCTGAAAAGGGTTCATCCAGCATGAGCAGTTTAGGTTCAGTTGCCAGTGTCCTTACAAGAGCAGCACGCTGCCTCATACCGCCTGAGAGCTGCTTTGGAAGCTGCTTCTCAATCCCGCTTAAACCCATTTGCTTTAAAAGGTCTAAAGCAGCTAGCTTGGTTTCATCATTCAATTGTTGTGATAGCTTTAAACCGAGGAGGATATTTTCTTCGATTGTTTTCCATGGAAAAAGGTAATCCTGCTGAAGCATATAGCCGATTTGACTTTTTAATCCTGATAGTGGTTTGTTTTCAAGTAAAATGGTCCCTTGGGTAGGCTTAATTAGCCCAGCAATGATTGAAAGCAATGTTGTCTTTCCACAGCCGCTAGGGCCGAGGAAGGAAACAAATTCTCCTTCCTCAACTTGCAAGGTAATCTCAGAGAGGGCCGTGGTTGCAGAGGCTTTAGTGAAATAAGTGTGATGAACATCCTTAATAGCTAAAAAACTCATTTGGACGGCCTCCCATTTTAATTATTCTTCTTTTACTTTTTCAGCTATCTCAGTATTAACAAGTGTTTTATGATCTACCACTTCTGGAAGTTCACCGGCTTCGTCCATGATATCCTGGAGATTGTTCCATTCTTCTTCATCAAGAATTGGGTCAGTAGCAAAGGAGCCTTGCTCTTTATAGCGGTCTACTACTGTACTAATAAGTTTAAGGTCTGTATCAGGGAAATAGGATTGAATAGCCTCAGCGACTTCATCAGAGCTGTGTGTTTCAACCCATTGCTGTGCCTTGTAAATGGCTCTTGTGAATTTTTCTACGATATCTTGGTTTTCTTTCATGTAGCTATCTTTTGTCATGAAGGTTGTATAAGGAACATGCCCTGATTCGGTTCCAAAGGAAGCAACAATATATCCTTTTCCTTCTTGTTCAAAGATACTTGCCTGCGGTTCAAATAATTGAACAAACTCGCCAGTCCCTGAAGCGAAAGCACTTGGAATATTAGCAAAATCTATATTTTGAATGAGATTTAAATCCTGATGAGGATCGATTCCATGTTTCTTAAGAACAAATTCACCAACCATCTGTGGCATACCGCCAGTACGCTGGCCTAAGAACGTAGACCCTTTTAATAGATCCCATGAGAAATTATCAATTTTTTCTCTTGAAACAAGGAAAGTACCATCTGTTTGTGTTAATTGCGCAAAGTTAATGACGGGATCATTTGAATCTTGGGCGTACACATAAATAGATGTCTCAGAGCCAACTAGGGCTATGTCGGCACCACCTGATAACAAAGCAGTCATGGTTTTATCACCGCCAAAGGCTGTTGACAGTTCAACATCTAAACCTTCTTCTTCGAAAAATCCTTTAGCGATGGCAACATATTCAGGAGCATAGAAGATGGAACGGGTAACTTCCACTAATCGGACCTTTTCGATTTTCTCTGTATCGGGTTTGTCGGTACCGTTACAAGCTGCAATTGAAAACATGAGAATCACAATGAGAAGCGATGAAAAACCGAATTTAAACCATTTTTTCACACTAGAACCCCCTTTAAGTAAGGCAAAATCTGGGCTATTGGCCTACCATATCGTATGATAAAGTAATAAATGTGTGAATGCCCAGTACATAAATTTTTTGATGATTGAAAGGAAGGGTGAAATGTAAGGTGAACAAAGATAATGGAAAAATCATCGAGGCGTATCGTTTCCCTTCACCCAATCCTAGAGTGGAATTATGGGAAATAACCTATCTATCTAATGGATTGAGAGTAAAAGGGATGCTTGCCGAACCGAAAATGAAAGGAAACCATGACGGATTTTTATACTTGCGGGGCGGCATTAAAAATGTTGGAAAAGTAAGACCTGCAAGAATTGCACAATTTGCCTCTGAGGGATTCGTGGTATTTGCTCCCTATTATCGGGGGAATCAGGGCGGAGAGGGAAATGAGGATTTTGCTGGAGAGGATAGGGGTGACGCTTTTGCAGCCTTTGAGCTATTAAAAACTATACCTAGGGTGAGAGATATCCATGTATTTGGATTTTCCCGAGGTGGTGTAATGGCATTAATGACAGGAGTTGAATTTCCAGAGGCAGCTTCCATTGTGACCTGGGGCGGAGTAAGTGACATGTTTTTAACATACGAAGAAAGAAAAGACTTGCGGAAGATGCTAAAAAGGGTAATTGGCGGAACTCCGGGGAAATATCCAGAAAGATATGAGGAACGAACCCCTCTTTATAATCTTGAAAAGATAACAGCCCCTGTCCTCATTATCCATGGGGTAAATGACCAGAATGTATCCGTGGAGCATGGCTACAGACTTGAGCGAGGACTGAAAGCTCTAAATAAACAGGTGGAAAGCTGGTATTTTAAGGAGTTTACTCACTACTTTCCTCCGGCGGTAAATAGAAAAATCGTAAAGGATTTATCGAAGTGGATGAAAAATCAGATCAAAAGATGATAAAATAAAGTAAGTCTAAATGCTGAGGAGCGGGTACATATGGGTATGCCCTTTGAGTTAAATACATTGATTGTAACAAAAGGCAGAGAGAAGAGAGTAGAGGAAAACCTTTTCCAATTAGAAAAAGAAGGCTATAGGCTTTATCCAATTGATATTCCGATTGATGTTAGAAAAACACTTGAAAGCGATACGAGTGGAACAGCGGTTATTAAAAAGGTAGAATGGCAAAATAGCAGCACGATGATAACATACCAATTAATTTCATTAAATTCCACGAATTAATAAAAGCCCTTATCGATAACGATAAGGGTTTTCACTTTAAGCGATTGGTCCGCCTAATTGTTCTATTTCTGCAGAGACTTTCGTGAATTTCTTAAAGTTTTCACGGAATTTGCCTGCTAATTCTTTCGCTTTGGTTTCATAAGCTTGTGGGTCTGCCCATGTTTTGCTTGGCTGCAAGACCTCATCAGGAACACCAGCAATGTGAAGCGGAATATTTAGACCAAAAATATCGTCTCTAACGGTTTCAACTAGGTTTAGTTCACCTTCAAGTGCCGCTTGAATCATAGCCCTTGTGTAGGATAGCTTCATTCGGCTGCCGACCCCGTATTCTCCACCTGTCCATCCAGTATTCACTAAAAAGACATTGGCACTATGCTCAAGAATTTTTTCACCTAGCATTTCGGCATAACGTGTTGCAGGCAAAGGAAGAAATGGTGCACCGAAGCAGGTTGAGAAGGTTGCTTCAGGTGATGTAACACCACGCTCTGTTCCAGCTAGTTTTGATGTATAACCACTTAAGAAATGATACATGGCTTGCTCTTTTGTTAATTTTGAGATTGGAGGCAATACACCAAATGCATCGGCTGTTAAAAAGACAATTGTATTTGGGTGGCCCGCAATACTCGGCTTCACAACATTATCAATCGCTTCAATTGGATAGGCTGCCCGTGTATTTTCAGTTAGTGACGCGTCGTCATAGTCTGCAATTCTAGTTTCTGGATTAAGCACAACATTTTCAAGTACAGAACCAAAACAGATGGCATCGAAGATTTGTGGTTCTTTTTCACGGGATAAACTAATGGTTTTTGCATAGCAGCCACCTTCAATATTGAAGACGCCGTTAGACGACCAACCATGCTCATCATCACCAATTAAGCGGCGTTTAGGGTCTGCAGATAAGGTGGTTTTACCTGTCCCAGATAGGCCAAAGAACAGAGCAACATCACCTTCAACACCAATATTGGAAGAACAATGCATGGAGAAGATATTATTCTCAGGTAAAAGGTAATTCATAATTGAAAAGATAGACTTTTTCATTTCACCTGCGTATTCTGTTCCGCCAATTAATATGGTTCGTTTTTCGAAAGAGATGATAATAAAGGTTTCAGAGTTTGTTCCATCAACTATAGGATTTGCTTTAAAGTTTGGAGCAGAAATCACATTGAAACCAACTTTATGTGTCAATAATTCTTCTTCATTTGGGCGAATAAACAATTGATGCGCAAATAAATTATGCCAAGCGAATTCATTCACAACTTGAATCGGCAATTGTGTCTTTTTATCTGCACCTGCAAAACCTTTAAACACAAATATTTCGTCTTTTTCTTTTAAGTAGTCTAAAACTTTATGATAGAGGTTGTTAAAGGCATCTTCCGAAATTGGCTGGTTTAATTTACCCCAATCGATTTTATCCTTTATTGATTCTTCCATGACAATAAATTTGTCTTGTGGGGATCTTCCTGTATATTTACCTGTTGATACACTAATGGCACCAGTAGAGGTTAACTTTCCTTCATTCCTTGATAAGACTTTTTCCACTAATTGAGGTACTGACAATTGAATATGCACATTATTTTCTTCTAACAATTGACTTAATTCATTTGGGACATGTACGGAATTCATCAGAGAAAACCCTTCCTTTTTTGTTTTTTTATATTCAATATATTTACGAATAGTATAACACATTCAACTGAATAGTCTATACTAATTGGTGAATTTAGGTTGTATTATTAACTATAATTTAGAAGTGGGAAAAATTCATATATTTAACCTTAATTTGTTAAAAATTTTATTGACAATGTTCGACATGTTCAAGTATGATTTTAATTTGAACGGATACTCTCTTATCCTGAGCTGGTGGAGGGACAGGCCCTATGAAACCCAGCAACCTGCTTTATGAGAAGACCGACCTTTCAAAATGGTCATTTTCTCAAGTGCGAAGGTGCTAATCTGACGCAAGGCTTTGACCTTGAACGATAAGAGTGAAAGGCCCTCAAGCAACCTTTCCTCATGTGGTAAGGTTTTTTGTTTTGTATAAGACCTTTTATTTAAAGAGTTGCTAATAATTATCCTTTGTTTATTTCATACTAAGGGAATGAGTACCGTATCAATATCAGTGGTTCAAGAAGTATTCCTGTAACCTTCATATGAACCTTGATTTATCTTATAATATAGGAGGAAATCAGATGTCAACAAAACGTCGTTTGTTCACTTCTGAATCAGTAACGGAAGGTCATCCAGATAAAATCTGTGACCAAATCTCTGATTCAATTTTAGATGCAATTTTAGCAAAGGATGCAAATGCTCGGGTTGCTTGTGAAACTTCTGTAACAACTGGATTAGTTTTAGTTGCAGGGGAAATTACTACATCTACTTACGTTGATATCCCAAAAATCGTTCGTGAAACGGTTAAAGGTATCGGTTACGATCGTGCTAAATATGGTTTTGATTCTGAGACCTGTGCAGTATTAACCTCAATTGGTGAACAAAGTCCTGACATCGCAATGGGTGTTGATCAGGCACTTGAGGCACGTGAAGGACTAATGTCAGATGAAGAAATCGAAGCAATTGGAGCAGGAGACCAGGGTTTAATGTTTGGTTTTGCTTGTAATGAAACGGCTGAGCTTATGCCTCTTCCAATCTCTCTTGCACATAAGCTTGCTCGTAAGTTAACAGAGGTTAGAAAAGATAAAGTTCTTGAGTATCTTCGCCCCGATGGAAAGACTCAAGTAACAGTTGAGTATGATGAAAATGATAAGCCTGTTCGTATTGATACGATTGTTATCTCAACTCAGCATAATCCGGAGGTAACATTGGAGCAAATCCAACGTAACTTGAAGGAATATGTTATTAATCCAGTGGTACCTAAGGAATTAATCGATGAAAATACAAAATATTTTATCAACCCAACAGGACGTTTCGTTATTGGCGGACCTCAAGGGGATGCTGGTTTAACAGGTCGTAAAATCATTGTTGATACATATGGCGGATATGCTCGTCATGGCGGAGGTGCTTTCTCCGGTAAGGATCCAACAAAGGTTGACCGTTCTGCAGCCTATGCAGCACGTTATGTTGCTAAGAATATAGTAGCAGCAGGACTTGCTGATAAAGTTGAAGTTCAGCTTGCCTATGCAATTGGTGTAGCAAGACCCGTTTCAATTGCTATTGATACCTTTGGTACAGGCAAAGTGAGCGAAGAAGTATTAGTTGAACTTGTAGGTTCAAACTTTGACCTTCGTCCTGCTGGAATCATTAAGATGTTGGATCTTCGCCGCCCAATCTACAAACAAACTGCTGCATATGGTCATTTTGGCCGTACAGATGTTGACCTTCCTTGGGAGCGCACAGACAAAGCAGACACATTGCTTCAACAAGCGAATCTTTAAGAAGTAGTTAGCGGGAGTTACATTATACATGTAACTCCCTTTGTTATATTAACGTCTAAGTTTAGGTCAAACTAATTATGTAAAAACTGTAGGTACCTGAATTTTCCTACCTTTCACACTGACATTTTTGTATGAATAGTGGTAGGATAAGAGAGTATGTTTTTTTAGATTGGATATTTAGATTGGAGTAGGTGACGTACATAATGTGTGGTTTTATTGGTTGTGTACACGACAAGGAACAAAACTATCGTGATGAACAAAAACAACTATTCAAAAATATGAACGATATTATTACCCATCGTGGACCTGATGATGATGGCTTTTTTTATGATGATCATATTCAATTTGGTTTTCGCCGTTTAAGTATTATTGATATCGAATGCGGACATCAGCCATTAACATATGAAAATGAGCGTTATTGGATAATTTTTAACGGTGAGGTTTACAACTACGTAGAACTTCGTGAAGAATTGCTCAAAGAGGGCTTACAGTTTGCCACAAATTCGGATACTGAAGTCATTATTGCTCTTTACAGTCATTTAAAAGAAAAAGCTGTAGAAAAACTGCGTGGTATGTTTGCTTTTACCATTTGGGATAAACAAGAACAAACATTATTCGGTGCCAGGGACCCATTTGGGATTAAACCATACTTTTATTTTGTAGATGGAGAGAGAACATTCTTTGCTTCCGAGAAAAAGAGTATCCTTTTAGCCCTTGAAAATGATGTTTTAGACTATGATTCACTTCAATACTATTTGACTTATCAGTTTGTCCCTGAGCCAAATACAATGTCTAAAGGTATTCATAAGTTAGAGCCAGGACATTATTTTACAAAGAAGATTGGCTCGCCAATGGAAATCAAAAGGTATTGGAAAGCGCATTTTAATCCGATACAAAAACCAGAGTCAGATTTTATTAAAGAAATACAAGATGTGTTAATCGATTCAGTAAAAATGCATATGAGAAGTGATGTTCCTGTCGGTTCTTTCCTTTCAGGCGGAATAGATTCTTCTATTATTGCATCCATTGCAAAACAATTTCACCCAGCTATTAAGACGTTTTCAGTTGGTTTCGAGCATCAGGGATTTAGTGAAATCGATGTAGCAAAAGAAACAGCAGAAAAGTTAGGTGTAGAAAATATCAGCTATGTCATAACACCACAGGAATACATGAATGAACTTCCGAAAATCATGTGGCATATGGATGATCCCCTTGCAGACCCTGCTTGCATCCCGCTTTACTTTGTAGCTCGTGAAGCGAGGAAGCATGTAACAGTCGTTCTTTCTGGTGAAGGTGCGGATGAATTATTTGGCGGTTACAATATTTACCGTGAACCACAGGATTTAGAAATCTTTAATAAAATCCCAAGAGCAGGAAAAATATTATTAAAAGGGATTGCGAACATAATGCCTGAGGGAATGAAGGGTAAAAGCTTTATTGAACGTGGTGTAACTCCTATGGAAGAACGCTATATAGGCAACGCGAATATGTTCACTGAGGAAGAAAAAAGAGAATTGCTGTCTGTTTATCGTGAAGGCTTGCATTTCACCGATATTACTAAACCGCTCTATACAGAATCAAAAAGTTATGATCCTGTTGATCGTATGCAATACATTGATATCCATACATGGATGCGCGGGGATATCCTTTTGAAAGCTGATAAAATGACGATGGCGCATTCATTAGAGCTTCGTGTTCCATTTTTGGATAAAGAGGTGTTTGAAGCTGCGTCCAAAATACCAACGAGCTTGAAAACGGCTAATGGTACGACAAAGTATATCTTGCGAAAAGCTGCGGAAGGAATTGTTCCTGAGCATGTATTAAACCGTAAGAAGCTTGGTTTCCCAGTGCCAATTCGTCATTGGCTAAAGAATGAAATGAATGAGTGGGCAAAAACCATTATTCGTGAAAGCAATACAGATCATTTATTCAATAAAGCTTATGTTTTAAACCTTCTTGAGGATCATTGCCAAGGAAAAGCGGATAACAGCCGTAAAATCTGGACCGTTCTTATTTTTATGATTTGGCATCAAGTATATATAGAAGGAAAGTATTCCTTTTCAGGCCAAAAAGAACTGCAGACAATGAAACATTAAGATAAGAAGCACCCATAAAAAATTTATGGGTGCTTCTTTATTGGGCTGTGACAAAGTTGGCTGTGATTTGTGCTCCACTAAGGAAAGCTCCATCGAATAAACACCGCAGTG
>NZ_NPDD01000235.1 GCF_002272245.1 Bacillus sp. 7884-1
CATAGTTCTAACACAGCCCTATTTTTTAATAATTATTTCTGCAATGATTTATAATATTGGGCTTTTTCTGCATATTCTGTATAAATCCTGTTCATTTCACTAATGTCATGTTCATTTAATTCTCTAATAACTTTTGCAGGTCTGCCAAATGCTAAGGTATTAGGAGGGATCTTTTTACCTTGTGGCACGAGACTGCCTGCACCTATAAACGCACCTTCTCCGATTTCGGCCTGATCTAGAATAATCGATCCCATGCCGATTAACGCTTTTTTACGAATAATACAACTATGGAGAATTACCTGATGACCAATGGTTACATCATCTTCTAAAATCAATGGATTATTCGGGCTTTGGTGCAGAACGGAGTTGTCTTGAATATTAACTTTCTTTCCGATAACAGTAGGCGCAACATCTCCTCTAATAACAGAGTTAAACCAAACACTTGATTCCTCGCCTATTTCAACATCACCTGTAATAGTGGTAAAATCTGCAATGAATGCAGAATTTGCAATTTTTGGATACTTTCCTTTGTAGGGATAAATCATCAGAGTCGCTCCTTTTTGACTGAAATACATATTAACTTTAATATTATACTAAATAGAATTTTTTTCTAGGGGGAAAAACTATGTGGAAGTGGGAAGCAGAAGGGGAAGCGAAGGCTGTGATTGTGATGGTTCATGGTGCAATGGAACATCATCGGCGTTACGGCTGGCTCATTGAAATGTGGCGCAAGTCCGGATTTCATGTCATTATGGGTGATCTTCCTGGGCAGGGTATGACAACAAGATCCCGCAGGGGCCATATAGATTCTTTTGAAGAGTATTTAAGTGAAGTAAAGGATTGGATTAAAGCAGCCTATCGTTATGAGTTGCCTATTTTTTTATTAGGACATAGTTTGGGAGGCTTAATTACAATTCGTCTATTGCAGGAAGAACGATTAAATTTGGCAGGTGTGATTCTCTCGTCACCATGCTTGGGCTTAACACATAAACCGCCAAAGATTTTAGATTTGCTTTCACATGGAATTAATGTGGTTTTCCCTTCTTTACGAATGAATTCTGGCATAAATGTTGAAATGGCAACAAGAAATCAAGATGTTATTGAGGCAGATGAAGGTGATACTCTTTACATCACAAAAGTCTCAGTTAGATGGTACCGAGAATTAGTTGGGGCCATGAAAGAGGCATTTCTGTCCATTGAAGGCACCAAGGATGTGCCAATGCTTGTTATGCAAGCCGGCGACGATAAAATTGTTAATAAATCTCCTGTTAAGGACTGGTTCAACCATGCACCTTTATCAGAAAAAAGGTTTAAAGAATGGCCAAAGCTTTATCATGAAATTTTTAATGAACCAGACCGGGAAGATATATTTGAATACGCTAAAGATTTTGTCATCAGTCAATTAAAAGCAATCGGTTATATTGTTTAAGAAAGGGAAGATATCTCCATGATGCCAATCAGACTCATGTCGAATGTATACCGCCGCATTATTCCAGCAGTCCATCAAGAACTTGGTTACTGGAGGTCCCGAGCAGAAAGCATCCCTAACCAGGAGCTTAGAACACAAGCTCTTGCTAGTATTGAACATAAAACCTTTCATTGTGAAGGCGGAGGTATTCTTGCTCTATCCGCGAATAATGAGTATAAAAAAGCAGTGAAATTTATTGTCGCTTATCAGACCATTAGCGATTACTTAGATAATCTTTGTGATCGGAGTACATCGCTTGATCCAAAGGATTTTGCTGCCCTTCACGAATCCATGCGAGATGCCCTTACACTTGGAAGCGAGCCTAGAAATTATTATCGGTTTCGTGTGGATCAGAACGATGGCGGCTATTTAAATGATTTAGCTAAAACGTGCAGGTCAGTATTAAATGAACTAGAACACTATCCCATAATAAAAGATTACCTTTTGGAGCTATGCGAATATTATTGTAACCTGCAAATCCACAAGCATGTGATTCAAGAAGAACGTGTACCTAGGCTGGAAAAATGGTTTGCAGACCATCAAAGTAACCTGCCAGAGATGGAATGGTACGAGTTTTCTGCCTGCTCTGGTTCCACTTTGGGAATATTCTGCCTTATTTCTTATGCAATGAGAGAAGATTTTCGTTCGGAGGATGCAGAAAATATTCGGAAAGGATATTTTCCATACATACAAGGGCTACATATTTTATTAGATTATTTTATCGACCAAGAAGAAGATCGAGAAGGCGGCGACTTGAATTTTTGTTTTTATTATGAAAACCCAGAAACACTTTTTAAACGGTTAAAACATTTTGTCAGTGAAGCAGACAGACATACCGAATTCCTACCGCATAAAAAATTCCACCAGCTTATTAACCGAGGTTTATTAGGGATTTATTTATCGGATGGAAAGGTTCGCAAACAGAAGAATATTCGGAAGTTAGCTAAAGGAATCATTAAGACTGGCGGTATTATTAGCTATTTCTTCTATATTAATGGACTTGCCTATCGTTCCGTACAAAAATGGATTCCCTCATTGTTTACAAGACTTTCGTAAAATAAAGATAAACCAGGCCAAATTGATCTGCCCCGTAAATGTTAGACACCATTCTAACATTTACGGGGTGTTTTTTATGGCTAAATTTACAGTGAAGGAAAAGATCCATAGTGTTTTAAGGTATAAGTGTGGGAATGAATCAATAGGGGAAATTGCCAAAGGTATTGGTGTTCACGAAAGTGTTTTAAGTGCATGGATTCGCCTATTTGAACATCATGGAGAAAGTGCCTTTATAAAATCCTATACAAGCTATTCTACGAAGTTTAAAATGGATGTACTTAATTATATAAATCAAATGGGTACATCCTACCGTGAAACTGCTGCCATATTCAATCTTCCCACACACGCAATGGTTCGAAAATGGCAACTACAGTTTGAACAAGGTGGAATTAATGCCCTGGAATCAAAGAAAAAGGGGCGTCCATCCTTGAAGAAAGATACAAATAAACCAGAAACACAGAAACCAAGACCAGATGAAGAAACAGTGGAGGCATTACAAACGAAAGTCGAACGTTTAGAAATGGAGATTGCCTACTTAAAAAAGTTGAATGCTTTAGTTCAGATGCAGGAAAAATTACAAACAAAACC
>NZ_NPDD01000236.1 GCF_002272245.1 Bacillus sp. 7884-1
GAGTCCCAGGAAATACATTCCTGGGACTCTAATTTTGGTAATTTTAGTTATTTACTATACGTTTCTCCACCATTTCTTTTATTTGAGCTAGGTGGCGTTTTTCATGTAGTCCTATAAATTCCACCCATTGCTCCACACTAATGGTTCCGAATGCAGGATGTTTTCCCGAATTAACTTTTAACTCTTCAGGGTCATACACTTCTAAGAGCTCTATTAAAGACTGCCTGGAAGAGTCTAACCTTTCTTTTGCTTGCAAGATGCTAGTAAACTCTTTAATAGGTTTCATGTTTTCTGGTGCCTTATATTTACTTGAACGATCCAGTGTTGAATCTAGTGGTTTATGTTTTATGGCCTTTTTTCTTTCACCTTTTACCAGTATATTATTTATTTCTGAGGTCATCACTTTCTCAATCACATACAGATGTTCTAAAATATCTAAAATGGACCATTCATCATTTTCAGCAAAGAGTGCTGCTTCTTTGTCTGAGATATTGGAGACATAATTTAGTAACTCTGCCCTTGCCTCCTTTATTCCGAACATTTCTTCCCCTCCTTACCCATTTATAATTACATTCAATTTAAACAGATGCAGCTACCCCTCAATTACACTCTTCAGCTCATTGCTTATTTTTGCTTCTTTCGGCTGGGTTAAAAGTGAAATTGCAATAAATAATACTGTAGAGACTGCTAATGCAAACGCCCCATTTATTACACCAGGAGGAAGAAACTTAAAACCGTATTTACCGCCAATTTCTAATACTATATTTATCACTAGACTAATCACAATGCTTCCAATTGCTCCGTATTTAGTTGCTTTTGACCAAATTAATCCTAATACAACAGAAGGGAATATAGCTGATGCAAACAAACCCCATCCAAATACTCCTAATAAACCAACTAATGTATTCATATAAAAGGAGAAAATAGCCGAAAGGACGAGGAGACCTAGAACGGCAATACGACTCCAAAATAACTCATTTTTCACTTTTAAGTTAAATGACTTTGGGATATCTCGTACTATGCTTGCTGCACCAATATTTACAAAACTACTACCTGTTGACATAATAGCTGACATTAAACCTGCAATAACTAATCCACTTATAAACGGTGACGTAAACATTGATAAAAAAACAGGTAAAGCATCATCAGGTGATTTCAACTCAGGAAATTTCCCTTGAATCTTTAATACTAAAGCAGCAAGCCCTATGCCTATTACCAACAGTGTGGTTATCATATAGGAAATGCTAGCAGTAAAAGCCCCCCACTTTAAATCCTTATCATCTTTAAGTAGTAAAAACTTTGTGAGAAAGTGAGGTTGTGCTGCTGCACCTAAGCTAATCATAAAAAACCAACAGATTACGGTTATAACAGGGTATGTGCCAAAAGGTGAGGCCAATGTTGGATTGGAGTCAATAAGTGTTTGAGTCATTTCGGGAATTCCTCCACCAATATTGATTGCAACGAAAAATACAATTATTGAAACAACAATCATGATTACTCCTTGAAATAGATCCGTATAAACGGCAGCCAGAATCCCACCGCCAACACAGTAAAAAGCCATGATTGCTAAACCTATTATTGCACCTACCATTGGTGTTACTCCAAAAATGGAATGCATGATTATGCCCATTGCTTGAACTTGTGTGCCAAGATACCCCAAAACCCCTAATATCATTGCAACTGAAATCCATCCGCGCGCTGCCTTACTCTGATATCTAATCTCAATAATATCCCCAATTGAATAAACTTCACCAATCCTGCTAATTTTATATAATCTTTTTCCGATTAAGAACCATGCTAGAGCAAAACCTAAAGGAGCTGAAACCATTAGTCCTGATGCAAATCCTAAACCGCCGTTAAATGTCATTCCTGTTCCACCCACCATACCAAATCCACTCTGGATGGATGAAAATGCTGCAATCGCCATTACAAACATCCCCATGTCTCTACCAGCCACAAAAAAGTCACCGCTCGTTTTGGTCTTCTTTGTTGCCCAATATCCGATTAAAACACATACCAATAAATAAATAACTGCAATTGCAATAATCGTTGGATTCATGTAAACCCCTCCTTCTTTTTTTATAGGTATCTATATATCTAATGAATTTGTATTAATAGAAGACTTCTTTACTTCTGGCTTGCTAAATGTCCAAACGTATATTAATGAAAAACTAGCACACAATGTCCAAATTCCAACATAGTAAATGGCTGTACTTATAGTAAAACCTAATATTAAATTTCCTCCTCCAATAGGTGAATGGAGCGTTGCTATGTCTAACCATCCCTGTAAGAGTAAAAATAGGAATGTGACAATGGTAGGAATCCAAATGATTTTTTTATTCACTATTATTTTTTTAGCCAATCCAATTAATAACAGTATTCCTACGAGTACTATATACGGGTAAATGATTAATCGAAATGATCCGACGAGCATACCAATGATAATTAATACGAGTAAAGCAGTCGAAGCGTATACAAACCTATTTGACATTCTCCTCTACCTCCTTAAGATTCCATCAGAGTAATGGTTAAACATATTGTTATTTCTTACTAGATATTGATAACTTACTCCCCTATAAATTGAGGCGTTCTTTTTTCATCGAATGCCAAAATTCCTTCTTTTGCATCTTTGCTTTTTAATGCCTGTTGTGCAAAGTTCCATTCCACTTTAAACGCTTCATCTAAAGACAAGTTTTGCAAACTAATAACAGCTTGTTTAGTAGATTGAACCGCAATTGGTCCATTTTGGATAATTAGTTCAGCATATCGATCAACTTCTATCATTAGATCCTCTAATGGGACCACTCTATTAATCAAGCCTATTTTTTCAGCCTCCTCAGCAGATAATTGTCTTCCAGTCAATAGAATTTCCATTGCTCTGCAATAGGGGATTTGTCTGACCAGTCTTACTAAAGAACCACCTGCAGCCATAATTGACCATTTTGGTTCTGGCAGCCCGAAAGTAGCATTTTCAGCCGCAATTCTGATGTCTGTTGCTTGCAATAATTCTGTACCACCAGCTAAACAATGACCATTGACTGCTGCTATAATAGGCTTGGTGATTGGCTTGAACTTCATCATTGCATGATTTATTTTTGTTTCGAGTTCATCATTTCGCTCATCCCCGAGTAAGAGTGGTATGGTCTTTTTTAAATCGGCACCGGAACAAAAGGCTTTTTCTCCAGAACCGGTAATAATCACAATTCGGATATCTGGATCATTTTCTGCATCCTGGAACAAATCTCCTAAATATCCCCATCCGTTTGGAGTTAATGCATTGAACACCTGAGGACGATTAATCGTTATAAGTGCTCGATTGCCTCTTTTTTCATAAATCAGTTCATTTTCCATGGTTTTATTCCTCCCCTACTAACGTTTGTTTGTACCATATTCGTAAAAGAGACAGTTCCTTTATGAATTTTTGGAACTGTCTTATTGTGTTTGTAGTAGCTACATTAGCAAGGTCAGCTTTTGAGATTTAAAGCCCCAAGTTGCTCACGTAAACGATACTTTAAGATTTTTCCGCCTACGGTTTCAGGAATGGTTTCAGTAAAGATAATTTGTTTAGGTGTTTCAAAACCACCGAGTTTTTCACGGCAAAAACTGATTAACTCAGCTTCCGCAATATGCTTACCTTTTTTAAGCATTACTACTCCTGTAACCATTTCACCCCATTTTTCATGAGGCAAAGCGATTACAGCTACTTTTTCTACAGCAGGATGCTGTCGAAGAACTGCTTCTACTCGAATGCTGGAGACATTTTCTCCGCCTGACTTAATAATGTCCTTATATCTATCGACCATTATTGCTAAACCATCTTCATCATACATACAGCTGTCTCCTGAATGAAACCAGCCATGTTCAAAGGCTTTCCTTGTAGCCTCTTCGTCTTTATAATATCCAGACATGACTGCAGGTGACCGGTATACTGCTTCACCTTGAACCCGCGGATCATTGATAACGCTTCCATTTTCATCCATTATCACCGAAGCAAGAAGTGGATTAGGGACACCTACATAGTTAACTTCTGGTGCATTCTTTTCGTAGGTTTCCGACCACTTATCTGGCCAAAAACGATAACAGGATATTGACTCTGTTTGGCCAAAGATCTCAAACGTCACTAAATCACGTCCGCATAGTTCCTTTAACTTTTCATGATAATCCGGACTAAGCTGAGCCCAGCCGTATACAATTACCTTTAAACTGCTCACATCATATTTGTCTCTCTCTACAAGGATTAAATCTGTGAGACCAGTCAAAAATGCAGGCGATCCGGACCAAAGGGTAGTTACCTTTTCCTTTGTGATGGCATCAGCCATTGCCGGCATGTTAAGCGTACGCCCGATGACAAATGTTCCCCCTGATAGAAATACAGGATAAGCAAATATCTGATCAGCAACATGGAACATAATTGGAAGAAAACTACACACCTTTAATTCATTTTCAATCGATATTCCTCTTGTTATTGACAAAGCGAAACTATAGGCAGACATATAGGTATTCGTGTGGGATACCATAACACATTTAGGCATTGAAGTAGTTCCAGATGTGAACAACATTTGCCAAATATCATCCCCATGAATTTCAACATCTGGTTCGTTTTTTGAATGTCCTCGGTAAAATTCCTCAAACGACTGACTTCCAGGAATTACCCCTCCACCAATTGGAATCGTAATGTCCAGCTGGATATTCAGTTTACTGAAAACATTTTCTATTTTTGGCCAATGCTCGGAGTCTGCAATAAAAAGGCTCGGTTCAACATGGTTAATGAGATAGGTAATGACATCTGGAGCCATCATTGTATTCATAGGAACAGCAACCATTCCAGCCTTAGCGACAGCAATTTTAGCCAAAAATCCTTCTACAGAGTTATCACAAAAGAAAAGGACACGATCTCCCTTTTTTAGTCCTCTTTTGAAAAGTGCATTGGCAAATTGGTTGGCCTTATCGTCTGCCTCTAGATAAGTAAGTCTTGCATTATCCGGGTGTGCATACGCACCTTCCCACCCGACCAATGCCTCTTTATCAGGAAAGCTGTACCTTAGCCTTTCGAGCATGTCTCCTACAGAAGTTCTTTCCCACCTGTTAACCCTTCTTCTGTTATATAGCGAAGTTACATCGATTTTCATACCCTTCACTCCTCGCAAAAATTCATTCTATCAGCCTTCTATTACTCTTTCTAATTTAGGTTCTACTTTTGATATAGTTTTCTTGTTAATAATGAAAAACCGCAATTTCATTATTTTTTAGCAGCTGATGAAATCTTTTCTTTAAGGGATACTTGTGCCTTTATTACATTATCAAAACACTGCACTGGAAGGTTTTCCTTTAAGATAGATTTTTGTATTTTCTGGCTGGCCGTCTTCGGAAACTCGTTAATATATTCCACATACCGAGGAACTTTAAAATAAGCTAATCGTTCAGTACACCAATCTATAATTTCCTGCTCTGGAACAGTCGCAGCACTTTCACCTTCTTTCAACACAATACAAACTCTAACCTCTTGTTCCCGAATGTGATCTGGGACAGGCACGGCTGCCGCTTCCATTACTTTTGGATGAGCTTTCACACAATCCTCCACTTCCATTGATGAAATGTTTTCTCCACTTCTTCTTATGATGTCTTTTTTCCGATCAACAAAATAGAAGAATCCATCTTCATCTTTTTTCACCATGTCACCAGTATGAAACCAGCCACCCTCCCATGCTTTTTGGGTTGCCTCAGGATTTTTATAATACCCCTTCATCATCGCAGATCCCTCTGGGCGAGGATCTTCTATGATAACCAATTCACCCACTGTTCCATTTGGAAGCTCTTGGTTATTTTCATCTACAACACTAGCATGAAAACCAGGAAGAGTTTTTCCCATACAACCCGTACCTACTTTTCTCTCACCGTGAATTGGAGTAACCATCGTCAAACCAACTTCCGTCATGCCAAACACTTCAACCGCCTGTAAACCAAACCTTTCTTCATAGAGCTGGTGATACTCATTAGATATTCCAGCACCTAGTGTCACTCTGACATTATGTTCTCTATCTTTTAAACTTGGTTGCATGGAGTATAGTATTGCTGGCATAACGCCTAAGTAATGAAATTGAGTGGCCTTATACTTGATGACATCCTCCCACCAACTCTTTGGATGAAAACGGTCTAATACTATAACACTTGCCCCAAGGATCAATGCCCCCATTACGGATAAAATCTGGGGATTCATGTGAAATAATGGTAAGGGTGTTAACACACGATCCTCACTTGTAAGTTCGAGTGCTTCAGCCCATAGACGCGGGTTAACTAAGTAGTAACTTTGAGGCTCTACACATCCCTTGGGATGACCGGTTGTTCCTGATGTATATAGAATGGCCGCATCATCATCTCTTTTTATTTCTACCGAAGACAAATACGGTGTCTGCTTTTCTAAAAAATCATAAAAGCTAATAACACTCGTATGATTACTTTGTTGGATCGAGATGACATATTCAATCGAAGGACATTCCTCACGAATTCCTAAGACCATTTCCAGAGCATTGTTATCCGTTACCACTATTTTTGAGTCAGAATTATCTAACACATAAGAGGTCTCAGTAGACTTAAAAAAATTGTTGATGGGCACCAAAACGGCACCGAGTTTCGCTAAACCAAACCAACAGTATATGAACTCTATACAGTTGGGGAGATAAAGAGCGACTTTATCTCCTTTTGTTACACCTAATTCATGAAAAAGGCTTGCTACTTTACTTGAGATCAGATTGATTTCTTCAAAAGAAAGTTCTTTCTCATCACAATAAAGGAACTTTTTCTTTCCAAATTTTTGCGCCGATTGTTCAATTACTTCTCTAACACTGTTAAACATTTACGACACCCTTCCTCAAAAACTCTATTATTCTAGTAAGGGAAAAACGTAATCCCATGCCCCAATGAATTACCGCCGTCAATAATAATGTTTTCACCTGTGATATACCCGCTGGCCTTACTGGATAAGTAAGCTGCTAGCCAGCCGAGTTCTTCAAGATTTCCAACCCGCCTTAACGGAACAGCATTAATCGTGTTGTCGATGAAGGTCGGGTCCGCCGCTGCCATTTCTTCCTGCATCCCCTCTGTTATGAATAATCCAGCACCAATGGAATTAACACGAATGCTATGCTGTGCCCATTCTAATGCTAGGTTTTTCATTAAACCATATACCCCATTCCTTGCTGCTACCGAATGGGCTATACCAGGAGCCCCCCTATGTAAGAAGGAAACGAGAATATTCGTTATAGCTCCTCCTGTACCCTGTTTAATCATTTGTTTTCCTACAGCCTGTGTAACATAGAATGTTCCATTTAAGTTCGTTCGAATAACCGCATCCCAGCCATTTTTTGATAGTTCCTCTGCCTTTTTGGGAAACTGTCCCCCAGCATTGTTAATTAATATATCTACCTTCCCAAATTGATTTACTGCTTGGGTAACAAGGTTTTCAACTTGGTCAATCTCTCGAATATCTGTCGGGACCGTTAATACTTCAAATCCTTGGGAAACAAATTCATCTTCTGTTTTTTTCAATACTTCTTCTCTGCGTCCAGCTAGAACTAGTTTTGCTCCTACACTGCCTAATTGATGGGCAATTACTTTACCGATTCCCGTGCCGCCACCCGTAACAATAGCGACTTGACCCTTCAGAAGGGTATTCGAAAAAATCTCTGATATTTGCATGTTTTTCCTCCATTCTTACCGCTTATACTGGATGAACCGGACATTTTTTCTCCCCAAATGTAATATCCTTTGATTCATAATAGTCAAAGTGTACAATCGTTTCTTCGCGAAGCTGGTCATACGGTATAACCTCATCGATAATGAGCTCAGAACCAAGTGCATAAATGTTAATATCCTCTGAATACTCTTCACGCATTTTCTGAATAAATTCAGGTCGTTCCTCTTCAGGAAGTGCTTGAATTTTGTTATAGTAAACAGCATTAATGGCAGCCTCAGGACCCATAATGGCGATGGAAGCAGAAGGTAAGGCAATTACTTTTTCCGGATCATAAGCGGGTCCGCACATTGCATATAATCCTGCACCGTACGTCTTTCGTACGATTACCGTCAGCTTTGGTACAGTCGCTTCTGAAACAGCTGTAATAAATTTTGCTCCATGACGGATGATTCCTTTTCTCTCAACGGAAGAACCAACCATATACCCTGGAACATCAGATAAAAATAGAAGAGGAATATTATAGGCGTTACAAAGGGTAACAAATCTAGCTCCCTTATCTGCTGTATCAACAAATAAGGTGCCGCCCTTTACCTTCGGCTGGTTTGCAACGATTCCAACCACTCTGCCTCCTATCCGGCTAAAGCCTACAATGAGCTCGGGTGCAAACAGTTTTTTAATTTCAAACCAGGTTCCCTCATCAATGACGCGATCAATCAACTCGTACATATCGTAAGGTCGATTCATATCCTCTGGAATAATCTCTTTAATAGACCTTCCAGGCTTAGCCGAAACTGCTTCCACCATTTCAGGTGCATTCTTATAATTTTGCGGCATATAGGAAAGATATTGTTTGATGATTTCAATTGCATCTTCATCATTTTTTGCTAGAACATCCCCTAGTCCGCTTGTTGAGCAATGCATTCTGGCTCCTCCCATTTCTTCCATTGTTGTTTTTTCCCCAATGACCATCTCTACCATTCTGGTAGAACCTAAATAGGCACTAGCCTGTTTATCTACCATAATAACTAGATCCGAAAAAGCAGGAATATAAGCAGAACCCGCAGGTGAAGGACCAAAATTTATGCAAATTTGCGGCACCATACCTGACATTTTCACTTGATTATAGAAAATTTTTCCACTATGTCTGCGACCTGGAAAAATTCTAATTTGATCGGTAATCCTACCTCCTGCAGAGTCCAGCATATATATCATCGGAATTTTTAATTTCATCGCCAGTTCTTGAATACGAATCATTTTTTCAACTGACTTTGCACCCCAAGAGCCTGCCTTTACCGTTGGGTCCGCCGCTAAAAACGCAACTTTACGTCCATTAATTTTACCGATTCCGGTCACCATTGCATCCGCTGCTAAATCTGATTTAAGCGCTTCAGCTAATAAACCCTCCTCACGGAAGGAGCCTGGATCAAGGAGAAGTGCTAGTCGTTCACGAACCAGTAATTTACCTTGTTCCTTGGCACGATTTCGATATTTTTCTGCCCCGCCTTCTTTGATTCGTACTTTTTCCGCTTCAATTTTTTCTTCTTTTTGTTGATTTGTCAGTTGGAATGTTTCAATTTGTGTTTTTGTCATCAGACTGCCTCCTTGTTCACTGTTACAATCTCTACCGTTACTTCACTTTCAATTACATTTCTATCAATTAAGCATGAATAGATACCTAATAATTGCCGCGGCTTTCCACCCTTTCCTAAACCGCCGCCCCCAAATGGCGGTCCATTAACAGCTAACGGCGAAAGTAATTTTCCAAATTTGGCAGCATCGCTTTTTTCCTTTGTTCGAATCGCAAAGTATAGATAAATTTCATTCAATGAATCCGAGTCCACTTCATGAGCCAGGGGACCATGTAATGAATTGTATCCAATGTAACTGGTATGGATTTCTTCAGTCCTGATTCCAAGTCTATTAATCTGTTTCTTAAGGATTTCCTCTGCCTTTTTTGCCTTTTCTAATGCATTTGGCCATGAGTACCCCAACATACCGTCCCCTGCCCAGCCATTCTCATAACCTATTAAAACCTTTAATGTTGGCGGAGCAGGTTTTCCTTTTACATTTGAAATACGAACTTGGTCAGGTCCAATATCCTCAAAAATCACCGATGTAAAATCGACAATAACATCTGGGGTAATATAATGATGCGGGTCATGAATTTCATAAAGGAATTGTTCCTTTACGGTTTCTACGCTAACCTTTCCTCCAGTTCCTTCGGTTTTTGTGAGGATGAAGGAACCATCTTCACTGACTTCGGCAATGGGATATCCGATATTATCTAAATCTTCGATATCCTGCCATGAACCTGTATAGTTTCCGCCGGTTACCTGTCCCGAGCATTCCATTAAGTGACCTAATAAAACCGCGGATGCTACACGATCCCAGTCATCATAAGACCAGTTATATTCATAGATTAATGGAGCAGCAAATTGAGCAGAGTCTGTTGTACGTCCTGTTATAACAACGTCCGCTCCTTGTTTTAGCGCTTCTACAATCGGTTGTGCTCCTAAATAAACCGAGGCAAATAACAATCGATCTTCATATTGCTCCCAGGATTCTTCTCCATCCTTTGTAAGGAAGTAGGGGCTTAACTCATTTAATCGGCCATAGATATTATCCCCTTTGACCAGTCCTATTTTGATATCATCAAATCCTAAAGATTGGGCAACACGCTTCACTTCATTAACTGCCCCCTCAGGGTTAATACCGCCAGCATTAGTGATAAGTTTAATTCCTTTTGGAAAACACTCTGGTAATAATAAGTTCATCGTTTGCGTGATATCCTTTGTATAGCCCTTGGTTGGATCCTTTTTTCGATCTTTTTCCAGTATGGCCATGGTTAATTCCGCAAGGTCATCGAAGCAAATGTATTGTACATTCCCATTTTTCGCTATATCTAATGCGGGTAATACGGAATCACCATAAAAACCCATACCTGCGCCAATTCTTACTTTTTTGGACATTCTAATTACCTCCAAGCTATTTTTTAAACGAAGGGACTATATTTTATCTGCCTTTCCAAACTGGCTGTCTTTTTTCTAAAAATGCCTCCGCACCTTCTTTTACATCGTCACTGAGGAACGAAATGACGCGCAATGTGTTGGCATAATCTAACTTCTTGTTCATTTCCATATCACGTGTGTTCACAAAGCAATCTAACCCAATTTTTAATGCTAACGGACTTGCTGAAGCCAGCATTCTAGCGAATGCAAGTGCTTCATCCATCACTTGCTCTGGCGGAACCACTTTGTTCACCAATCCATATTCCTTTGCTTTATCTGCTTTAAAAATCTCTCCCGTAAAACTAATTTCTAATGCTTTCTTACTGCCAATCACCTCGATGATAATCGGGAGAATTACTAGTGGAAATAAGCCTAATTTAATCTCAGTCGTTCCTAACTTTGCGTTCGAAGATGCGACTGTATAGTGACAGGCAGCTACTAAGCCTAATCCACCCCCTAATGCATGACCGTTAACAGCTCCAATAACTGGTTTTTTTAAGCCTGTAAGCGTTTGAAAAAGTTTGGTCGTCGCTTCTCCCTCTTTATGAATCACACTTGCAAGCTTTTCTTGATAGCGTGAAAATTCCTTAAGGTTTCCCCCTGCACAAAAGGAGCTCCCACCACCCGTTAATAAAATGACGTGAACTTCGTCATTTGCTTCAGCAGCCTTAAGTGTATCGATTAGTGTTATACACATGTCCTGAGACAGTGAATTCCTGCTCTCTGGGTTATTCATTTCAATAATGCCAATGTTATTCTCTATTTGATAACGTACTAATTCGACCATAATTATCCTCCTGACCGGTTCTTTAATTAACTAAATTTTTTTCTTATAAACGTTCCAAAACATGAAGGGGGACTTCTACTTGCATTCTCAATAATGCTGCACTTAAGGATTTCCCTAAATTATCCATTCTAAGTGATGAAGCAGACCCGCCGCCTAGCGCATCATGTAAAACAAATTTTAATGCTAATACATTGGGAACTTCATATCGCTCTACTTTTCCGGTACATAATCCTGCAAAATGTTCTTTCACTCGGTCCTCTGTTACTTCTTTTTTTAACACTTCAAAAACTTGACTATTTTTAGCAAACAATGAAATATCGGAAATATTCCCTTTATCACCAGATCTAGATATAGCAATCTGTGCAAGCTTTACTCTTTGCATTTTCTTGTTCCTCCTTTAACCTTTTTCTATGCTTGAAGCCTCACTACAACCTCATCCTCTTGGACAAAGTCACCTTCATTTTTTAATATCGCTTCTACAACGCCTGAGCCTTCGGAAACAATGGGAATTTCCATTTTCATAGATTCTAAAATGGCTACTTCCTGTCCTGCTTCTACTTGATCCCCTACTTTAACAACTAATTTCCATAGACTTCCACTCATGTTTGACCGAATATTCATTTTTTTCACTCCTTATCTAATGTTTTATTGTATTTTCACGCATACTTTTTATAAGATTTGTTGAATAGTGCCCCTGCTGGAATTGATCATTATCTAAAACTTCTAGCAACAAAGGAATATTCGTTTTGATTCCTTGAATCTCCGTTTCCAAAAGTGCTTTTTTCATTTTTCTAACGGTTTCCTCTCTCGTTGATCCCTTAGTAATGATTTTGGCAATCATTGGATCGTAGAAAGGAGTAATCGTGGTTCCGTTTACAATTCCAGTTTCAATCCTTACATTATCTGGCCAAATCAATTGGTTAATAGTACCTGGTGAAGGGAAAAAGCGTACGGGATCTTCTGCATATATTCGGCATT
Source organism: Bacillus sp. 7884-1 (assembly GCF_002272245.1). GTDB lineage: Bacteria > Bacillota > Bacilli > Bacillales > Cytobacillaceae > Neobacillus. The sequence goes on from NZ_NPDD01000236.1 coordinate 12,467, forward strand.
CCATGGCATGCCCTTCACGTTTAATACTCTGTTGGAGCAATGGTAATCGGTGTTGATTGGCAATTTCAATTTGCCATTCTACCAAGTCTATTCCGGTAATTTCCTCTGTTACTGGATGTTCCACTTGAAGCCTTGTGTTCATCTCTAAAAAGTAAAAGTTCCCTTGTTCATCAAAAATAAATTCCATCGTCCCTATATTTCGGTAACCAATCCCTACCGCCCCTTTTAACGCAGCTTGCTTTAGTTCCTCCAGTTGTTGTGGCTGGATGGAAGGTGATGGACACTCTTCTATCACCTTTTGATGTCTGCGTTGAACGGAACATTCTCTTTCGAAAAGATGAACACCATTCCCAAAATGATCAATGGCAATTTGCATTTCAATATGTCTTGGACTTTCAATGTACTTTTCAATAAAAATAGACGAATCTCCAAAGAATTTTTCCGAACGGCTTTTGGTAGAGGTGAAAGCTTTTTCTAGTTCAGTATCAGAATAGACAAGCTCCATTCCTATGCCGCCCCCGCCAGCACTGGCTTTTAACATCACCGGATATCCAATTGAGTTAGCGTTTTGAAGGACTTCTTCGATTGTCTCTAGTGCATTGACACTTCCCGGAACAACCGGAACATCCAGCTCCTTCATCCTCTTTCTAGCTTCAATTTTGCTTCCCATCATTTTAATTACTTCACTGGATGGTCCGATGAAAATAATCCCTTCTTTTTCACAGCGGTCAACAAATGCGCTGTTTTCTGAAAGAAACCCATACCCTGGATGAATCGCATCAACCTTTGCTTCTAGCGCTACTTTAATAATTTCATCCACCTTTAAGTAGCTTTGAAATGCAGGCGGCGGTCCTATTAAGTAGGCTTCATCTGCTGCGGTAACGTATGGCATTTGTTCATCTGCCTCTGAATAAACAGCCACTGTCCCTATCCCTAATCTTTTACATGTTTGAATAATTCGGTTAGCAATTTCTCCTCGATTTGCAATTAATATTTTTTTGATTGTCATTCTTTATCCTCCAAATCCACAAGGTTACTTATGTAAAAATAATTTTTGTAATCTTACCTTACTTATGTGCAATTACCGTGCCAACACGAAATAGAAGGAAATCAAGGATACTTGAATTCTCATGGACTACAAAACTGTTCAATTATTGTATATTTTCAGAATTTTGTTATAATATTAAACAAGTGTTCACTTTTTTTACACTTATGTAAGGAGGAGATTTTCCATTAAAGTCATGAAAGAATTAAATATCGCAGATTACTATTCCAAACCGCTGTTGTTAACAGAAAACAACAATATTTCAGATGTAATCATGGGATTTCTAAAGCAGCGAATTGATGTTGCCTGTATCGTTGATGACTCAAATTATCCCCTCGGTATTGTTAGCAAGTACAGTCTTTATCGATCCATATTAGCTGGGACGAGCCCAGATACTCCTCTAAAGTCCATTCTTCGAAGAGATGTCCTGACGGTAAATGATAAAGAAGGATTTAGACACGTAAAGGATGTGTTGCTCCAACATAATGTAGCTCACGGGATTGTACTTAACCAGGAGAATAAAGTTGTTGGAGTTATTAGCAAATCCGATATCATTAATGGTTTCTTACATGAAACAGAAATTCTCGTCAATCAATTGACAGGGTTAATCGAAAATCTGCAGGATATTGTCATCTCCATTGATAGAAATAATCAGATTGTTGCGTTTAATGGGGCAGCTGAAAAAGTCATGCTTTTGAAAAAAGAAGATATTATTGGAAGAAATATCGAAGAGTGTTTTCCTGAAATTGCCCCCTACATGGTGTCAACATTAGATGATTTAACAACCATTAAACAAAAAAAGGTAACTTTGGGTCCTATCACCGGGATTGGCTCCTTTATCCCTATAACTTATAAAGAGAATACTAGTGGCGCGCTAGCCATCATCAAAGATATCACCACATTAGAAGAATTTGCTCAAGAACTAGAAACAACTAAAAACCTCCAGCAAACATTACAACAGGCAATGGCTTTATCCTATGACGCCATCATCATTACCGATAAACAAGGCAGAATTACGCTTACGAATCAGGCATTCTTAGATCTTTTTGAACTAAATGATAAGACTATTATTAACAAGAAAATTGAAGAATCCGTTCCAGTCCTTGGTCCATTCACAGACGACCCCCACCAAAGAAAAGAAATTATGACAATAAATAATAAAACCGGTATCGTAACAAAGGAATTTATCGTTCATGCAGGTAAAGAGGTTGGGATGATTATTAAAATAATCTCTAACCAGTTGGATCAATGGAAAGAATTATTTTATCGTATGGATAAGCTGGAAAGTGAATTAAATTTCTATCGAAGTGAATACCAAAAATTAACGCAAAACTCCTCATTTGACATTATTAAGTCTAATGATAAAAAGATGGCCAACTTAAAACATCAAGCCCTTTTATCGGCAAAAAATAATTCAACCGTATTAATTACTGGCGAAAGTGGTACAGGAAAAGAGCTTTTTGCAGAGGCTGTTCATAAAGAATCAGGTCGAAAAGGAAATTTTGTGAAGGTAAATTGCGCGGCCATTCCATCAGAATTGTTAGAATCGGAGTTTTTTGGATATGCAGATGGTGCCTTTACAGGGGCACGCCGTGGAGGAAAAGTTGGTAAATTTGAATTGGCAGACAAGGGAACGCTTTTCTTAGATGAAATTGGTGACATGCCCCTGGCACTACAATCGAAATTACTCAGGGTTCTTCAGGAAAGAAATTTCGAGAGAATTGGTGACAACCGCACGCGTACGGTCGATGTAAGAATCATTGCCGCTACCAACAAAGAATTATATCAGTTAGTCCAAGATGGTGAATTCCGTGAGGACTTTTATTATCGGATTAATGTTGTGACCATCCAAATCCCTCCCCTTAGGGAGCGAAAAGGCGATATTCCTTTATTATGCAATCACCTAATCAACAAGCTAAATGACAGATTAAATAAACAAGTTATAGGTATTAGTCCAGAAGCATTCACTATTATAAAAGAGTACTCTTGGCCGGGAAACATTCGGCAATTAGAAAACATCCTTGAACGAGCGATGAATTTTGATGTAAAGAATTGGATTGATACGATTCATTTACCATTGGAACTGATAGAAAATAAACAATCCATCATTACTAGAGAAGTGATCCCAAGTACCACTGCTGTCGTTCATAACAAGCATGATTCTCTAAATGAAATGGTCTCTCTTAAAGACTCTGAAAAGTCGATAATCCTAGAAACCTTGGAGTCTGTACAAGGTAATCGCTCCAAGGCAGCTGAGCTTCTCGGCATTAGCAGAACCACCTTATATAACAAAATAAAAAAATATAATATTGAATCAAATGTGTATTTTAACATTAAATAATAAAGAAGGAGACATGGGTCTCCTTCTTTATTATTTGTTTATAGTCTCTTGTTCAAATAGATTAATATGTTCATTGCGAAGGATATGTTTTTGGATTTTTCCTGAAGAAGTCATTGGGAATTCCTTTAAGGTAATGACTTTTTTAGGAACCTTATATCCTCCTAATTGCTGCTTACATAATTGAATGATTTCTTCCTCTGGTATCTCTTCGTTATCTTTTGAAATTACGAAGGCTGTAAGTGCTTCTGTCCAGTGTTCGTGCGGAAGTCCCACAACAGCAACATTTTGAACCTTAGGATGCTGAAAAATACTCTTTTCCACCTCAATGGACGCGACGTTGACACCACCCGTTTTCACCATATCCTTCTTCCTGTCAGCAAACCATAGGATAGAATCTTTGTCAAAATATCCATAGTCCCCGCTATGGAACCACCCATTCGCAAAGGCTTCATCTGTTTTTTGAGTGTCGTTTAAGTAACCTTCCATTGTTTGTGGACTACGATAAACAATTTCCCCTACTTCATTTTCTCCGAGTAATTCACCCTTCTCATTCATAATTCCCACTTCCACGTTAACCGCTGGAGTTCCGACTGCGCCAGACTTTATTAATTGGTGCTCAGGGCGAAAAACCGTAGCAACTGGTGCCATTTCGGTTTGGCCAAAAAGAAGAGCGAAATCACATTTGAAGACATTATGTGCGCGCTGAAGTTCATAATCTGGCATAGGTGCCATCGCATACACACATAATCTCAGTGAGGTTAAATCATAATCTACTCTTTTTGGATGGTCTAGTAAGGCACGGTACATCATCGGCAGACCAAATATTTGGGTTGCTTTTTCTTTTTCTATTAAGGACATTAATGTTTCAGGTTCAAACTTTTTCAAGATAATCGTCGTTCCGCCTGCAAGGAAAACAGGTGTTGAAATCGCATTTAGTTGTGCAGTGTGGAAGAATGGCAGCATGGCAATCGAAATATCCTGGTCCGTAAACTTTAAATCAAAAGCTGTACCCAAGGTATTAAAATAGACAGCAGTATGACTGCTCATCACTCCTTTTGGGTTGGAGGTTGTTCCGCTGGTGTATAAACATTGCATTAAATCTCGATCATTTACCTCACAGAGAACCTCTGAGTCGTCCTCTGCACTCCAGAGGGGCTCCCATTCATGAAAACGCTGGTTATGATTCGTTATTTTACTACAGTCATAGTCACCTATAACGATAACCTCTTTAAGGGATTCACTAGCTGGCATTAAATTAAGAAATGAGTTTTCTACTACAACAGCTTTGCAATTAGAGTCTTTTAGGATATATTCTATTTCATTCGAGAGTAAACCTGTATTAATGGGAACAATGGTAATTCCTGCTTTTGCACATGCAAAGTAGGTTAGGATAAATTCAATGGAATTACTGGAGAGTATTGAGAGTCGATCGCCTTTTTCAATTCCAATCGATTGGAAACCCCTTGCCACTTTGTTAACCCATTTGTTCAGCTCTAGATAAGACACTCTTGTGTCGCCTTCAATAACAGCTATTTTATTTGGGTATCTTTTAGAGCTTCTCTTTAAAATATCTCCCATATTAACGCGATGAATTAAGTTAAAATCTAACGACATGCGCATCCCCCTCTTATTCAAAAATAATCCATATTAAAAGGTTTTGACGTCTAATAGCTCTCTTGCAATAATCAAGCGTCTAACCTCTGAAGTACCTGCACCAATTTCATAGAGTTTTGCATCCCGGAGATAACGGTTTACAGGATAATCCAGCATATAACCATACCCGCCATGAATTTGAACAGCTTCTAACGCTGTCTTTGTTGCGGTTTCAGCTGTAAATAGAATGGCAGAAGCTGCCTTTAACGTGACCTTTTTTCCTTTTGCAGCCTCTGATGCAGCCTCATAGGTTAATAGTTTCGCAGCACGTAAGTTTGTGTACATATCGGCAATTTTCGCTTGGATTAGCTGGAAGTTAGCAATTTCTTTTCCAAATTGACTTCTTTCCTTCGAGTATTTCACTGATTCTCTAAAAGCCGCTTCTCCAATGCCCAGTGCTAATGCTGAAACCACGACTCTTTCAATATCTAAGCCGCCCATCATGACTTTAATTCCTTTATTCACTTCACCTAAGACATTTTCCACTGGAACACGGCACTCATCAAAGATTAACTCTCCTGTAGCAGACCCGCGATTTCCCATTTTTTCAAGCCGTTTCGAAACGAAAAATCCTGGATAGCCCTTTTCAACTATAAAAGCAGTGATTCCGTGAGCACCTTTATCCTTGTCTGTTTTTGCATAAACAATCAAGACATCCGCAATGGGACCATTGGTGATAAATGTTTTACTGCCATTTAAAATGTAATAATCGCCATCACGTCTAGCAGTCGTACTCATCCCAACAGCATCTGAACCCGAACCAGGTTCTGTTAAGCCGAGTGCACCAATTAAATCCCCGCTGCACAGTCCAGGAAGATACTTTTCTCTTTGAGCCTCATTTCCATTATGATAAAGATTGTGTGAACATAAATTAGAATGGGCAGCATAGGATACTGCTATCGCTGCACTATATTTAGAAATCTCTTCTGTCACCATCGCTTGTTCAACCGGTCCAAGTCCTGTCCCGCCATACTCCTCAGGAATGGTTACACCCAATACGCCTAATTCACCTAGCTTTTTCCAAATCCAATTTGGAAACTCGTCTGTTCTATCCATTTCTTCAGCAATTGGTGCAATTTCTTTCAATACAAAATTCGCAACCGTTTTCCTTAAAAATTCCAATTCTTCTGAAAATTCCACTTATTATCCCTCCGCTAAAATAATCCGAAATGAAATTTCCTCTCCATTACACTTATCATTCGATATAAGATTCCTCATATCCTCTAAAAAAGCACAATATCCAGGATACTATTAAACATGCAACAACCATGCCAAGTATTAATTAAGCTAATGGTCAATAGAATGTTTATAAGATTAATGTCGAGTGTTCATTTTTTATACAACTACGTAAATTAATTAAACAATCGTAAATGTACATACACATTTTTCTTTATCACTGTCAAAAATTTATTCCGAGTATTCCTACTACTAAAGAATTACTATGTTACCCTTGTACCTGGATCCTTTATGTATTAATGGTTATTACCTATATCATAAATGTACAAATTGGATTCGGCTTATCCATGAACATTTCTTGGATTGGCGCTGCCATACTGATTGGGTTATTCTTCCGTGCTGCTAAAAAAGCACGAGCAAATAATCTACCGCTTGAAGAGGATGTTACTGGTTGGAAGGCAGCCTAATGGCTTTGTAGCCATATTTAAAGTCTATAATCGCTATAAGGATTAAAGTGTACGCAGCCGTGTGCACTTTTTTTGTAATAATAATTCAACATATTCTATTTTCCATTCTCATAAAATGGACAAGGAGAGGTAGTCCAAAGAGGGGGAATGAATGTGGAGATCACGACTGTACATTTGAGGATCCATTTCTACTAGTTATGAAAAAAACATTGCTGACTTATTTTTGTTTATTATTAGGAGCAACCCTGCAGGGTATTGCAATGTCTGTATTTCTATTTCCACATTCAATACCATCTGGCGGCGGTGCTGGACTCGCCATCCTAATCAATCATTTTTTCCCTCTATCACTTGGGTTTTCATTATGGCTAGCAAATGTTGTCTTTTTATTATTTGCTCTCCCCTATTTTGGATTTACCTGGACCTTTCGCACAATTATTTCAGTTGGCATTACCGCTATGACGGTAGGTTATATAACCACTAACTATCCTCATCCACATATTAATATTTTTATCTGTATTGTGGCTGGGAGTATTGTTTTTGGCTTTGGGGTCGGCTTACTAATTCGTGCAGGGGCATCTAGTGGCGGGATGGTCATTCCATCGTTAATGATTGCCAACTACAAACAGTGGAGCCCTGGAAAAGTAATGATGGGGATTAACTTTATAATCTTTTTACTAACTGCTCTTGTCATTGATTATAATATCGTATTATATGCCATCATTTGCCAATTTTTCTCAACCAATATTATTGATTATATTTATGATTTTAAACTCCATAGGATAAGCTTCTTATCAGCGAATTGGAGAAAAAGATAAGAAGATCCCTTATAGAATCTTCTTATTTTTTAAATATATTTTTATATTTTCAACTGATTGTTCAATCGTCATTTTATCTGTTTCAATGACAATTTCAGGTTGATACGGAGTCTCATATGGTGAAGAAATCCCTGTAAACTCGGGGATTTCTCCCTTTCTTGCTTTTTTATATAACCCTTTTGGATCCCTATTTTCACAGACTTCTATGGGGCATTTCACAAAGATTTCAATAAATTCCCCTGCTTCATACATCTGACGAACAAGCTCCCTATCTTCTCGAAATGGAGAAATAAAGGCAGATGAAACAATTAGGCCGCTGTCAACAAATAGCTTTGCTACTTCCCCAATTCTCCGGATATTCTCTTTTCGATCTGCTGGTCGAAAACTTAAATCACTATTTAATCCATGACGGATATTGTCACCATCAAGTACATAGGTTCTAACACCCTCATGAAACAACGCACGGTCTACTGCATTTGCCAAGGTAGATTTCCCTGACCCTGATAACCCTGTAAACCAAAGGACACAGCTTTTATGCCCATTGATAAGATGGCGATCTTTTTTGGTAACACTTGAGTGATGCCAAGTAATGTTATGTGAAATTTTCATTTTCTACACCCTTTAGTTTTTGGTATAAACATCCTTCATACCTTGGATAAGAATATCAATTACTTCTGGCCGGCTGAATTCCTTCGGCGGATGTACACCGTTTTTTAACATCGCTCTTACCTTTGTACCCGATAAAATGACATGATGATGGGAATCATGTGGACATGTTTTTTCCGAGGCCATATTCTCGCATTTTTTACAATAAAAGCTATGTTCAAAGAATAGGGGTTTGATTCCTAGCTCCTCTTCCTTAAATGCACTAAATATTTTCTGTGCATCGTAAGTGCCATAATAACTTCCTACTCCTGCATGGTCTCTACCCACAATAAAATGTGTACATCCGAAATTTTTCCGTACAATAGCATGAAAAATGGCTTCTCTTGGTCCAGCATAACGCATAGCTGCAGGGAATACAGATAAGAAAACCCGGTCTTTTGGATAATAATTATCGAGTAAAATCTGATAACTTTTCATTCGGATGTCACTTGGAATATCATCCGCTTTTGTCTCCCCTACCAACGGATTTAAGAATAGGCCATCGACAATTTCTAATGCCGTTTTTTGTATATATTCATGTGCTCGATGAACAGGATTTCTTGTTTGGAACCCCACGACCGTCTTCCAGCCAAGATTTCTAAATTTCTCTCTTGTTTCGATTGGATCTAAGTAAAAACTTTCAAACCCGCTCTTTTTAATCCTTTTTACCATCGTAATGGGACCAGCAAGATAGAGTTCATCCCTAGCAAACAGTTTTTTTACGCCAGGGTGTTGCAAATCAGTTGTTTTATAAACCATTTCGGCTTCTATCTTTTTATCAGGAATATAGATTTCCTCCACATTCATCACACCATATACGATTCCATCCTGAATAAGGTTAATGGTTTCCCCTGCCTTAAGTTCAATTGCTTTATTTTTATCAATCGCTAATGTAATGGGTATTGACCATGGGAGTCCATTGGAAAGCCTCATATTTTTTACAACTGATTCATAATCTGCTTTTCCCATAAAGCCTTCCAAAGGGCTATAAGCTCCATTTGCAATTAACTCCAAATCACTTAATTCTAAATTATCAAGTATTACACTATTACGGGATATTTCGCTTGAAAAATTTAGGTTTATCCGATTTATTAATTTGCCGCCATGCGGTACACTTTCACTCACAATTTTTCCCTCCCAATGCCACTGAATCATCTATAAGGCTGTAGACCATATAAAAAGACATAAATTATGATTCATGGAGTCCGCATTCCGTTTTTGATTGGCCAGCCCATCGGCCAGCACGAGAATCCATTTGATTTGATACACGGTTTGTACATGGGGCACACCCGATACTTGGGTATCCATTGTCATGTAATGGATTATAAGGCAGCTTGTTTAAGTGAATATAAGTCATGATATCTTCTGAGGACCAATGTATGAGGGGACAAATTTTTATTTTTTTGAATTTATCATCTTTATTAATGTACTGAGTATTGCTCCGTGTGGGGGATTGTTCTCGCCTTAAACCAGAGATCCATGCATTTGCCCCCTCTAAGCCCTCCTTTAGGGGAACCACCTTTCTCATATGGCAGCAAAGATTTGGGTTATGTTTCCATAACTCCTCACCATACCATTTTGCTTGGTCCTCCAACGAATTCTTCGGTTTTACCATGTTGATTTGTAAGGAAGGATATCGAGTTTTTACTTTTTCAATTAATTCATATGTCTCTGGAAAATGTAGTCCAGTATCAAGAAAAAGGATTTTTGCCTTTTTATTAACCTTCGAAATTAAATCAATTAAAACGATGCCCTCTGCACCAAAACTGCAGGCATAGACAATTTCATCTTTATATTCACGATATGCCCACTTCAAAACATCCAAATAGTCTGGCTGGATATCCATAAAGGATTCTATCTTTTTTTGATCCCATCTATCATGCGTCAACATCTCAGACAAACCTCAGCCCTCCATTTCTCTTTGCGCCGCTTTAGATTTTAAAAATCTAAAGTGATGCATGCATTATTAACGACCTCTATCTTATTCATATTGTTAATATCGCCGCATTGGGTGTATGAAATCACAGCTCTTATCCAAGAACCATGACCAAATGCTAAGATATTAGAATACTCTTTATATTTATCTAAAAACACTACAATTCGTTTTTCGAAATTCTTTAAACTCTCACCCAGTACTAATTCTTTCGGATTTTCCAACCATATTTCCCCATGCTTTTCTATCAGCTTCTTCTTTGGTACTCCTTCAAAGGGTCCAAAATCTAATTCGTCCAATAATCCTTCTGTTTCGTATTGATATCCATAGAGATTTGCTGTTTGGTGGGTTCTTTGTAATGTACTTGCTAATATGATGTCAAATGGTGCCAACTTTCCAAGTATTTTCCGATTCTCAGCAATTTCCTTAGATAGTTCTTCAGAAACCTGCGAAAGTTCGATATCCTTCCGCCCTTGAAGCCATGTATTTTTATTCCATTCCGTTGGAAGGTGTCTGATTAAAGTAATTGGCATTCATCTTCCTCCAAATAAAAGGTTTCACTCCTAAGTCCACAGCGTTGTGTTTCCAATACTAATACATCTTGAAGTTTTACATTTCCCAAATTAACGTTTGGTCCAATTTCTTTAATAAAATACATTTGATGTTTAGGTGTAGGTGCTTCAAATATTATTTTTTTACTATCGATATCTTTTAATAATTCTTGAATCAAATTTAATTTAATGGTGCCGCATTTTTCATATATGCCAGAAGTTCCTGAATCCCTTCCTTCTGTTATTACATAGTCACAACCTGCATTTAGTAAAAAAGTTATTTCCTGCTTCCATTCTGATATGGCCATTTCCTTATTAGAATCTTTTGATCCAACCTCAGCTATGACATGGAAATCCCTCTTAATCTGGGAGATCATTTGGAGGCGTTCTTGAAGAGGAATATCCAGTGTTCCATTTGATATTTCAATCCATTCAATCCCTAAATCACGTAAATGCGTTAAATATTCAGGGATTTTATTTTGATAAAAGCATTTTTCGAATAATGTTCCTCCACAATAAGGCTTTATCTTATGCTCCTTATAAAGTTCAATTTTCTTTCTTAAATTTGGAGTCACATAGGCAGAACCAATTCCTATTTTGGCAATATCAATGAGATAACCATAATCGGATAAAATATTTTTCAACTCACCTATTGGGGTTCCGAAATCGATTACCGAGGTCAAACCATACGTTCTATTTCCTGACGTCCTTTCTGGAAGTATTAAAAAATCCATATAAAAAGCGCCTCCTCTTTTTTTCTAGGATAGATTATTCATAATTTAGGTGAATGTGTAGATATTAGGCTATAAAAGGAGAAATTAGGCATTCGTCCTGTATAAACTCTCTCGTCACATCAAACAATAAAAAGGCTATTCTCACAGTTAGGGGTGTACTTCATTGCCAAAGCAAAAACATAATGGTATGACGATATTTGCAATCGGTTCAATCCCGCTCATACTAGTATTAGGAAACTCGATGCTTATTCCAATTCTTCCTAAGATGAAATCAGAACTCGATATTTCTCAATTTCAAGTCAGTATGGTTATATCAGCATTCTCAATTGCTGCTGCCATTTCTATACCTGTATTAGGCTATTTATCAGACCGGTTTTCACGTAAAGCCATTATTGTCCCTGCTCTTATCCTGTATGGAAGCGGAGGTTTATTAGCAGGTGCCGCTGCTGCTTGGTTTGATAATTCCTATACGTGGATACTTGCAGGAAGGATCATGCAGGGAATGGGTGCTGCAGGAACAGCACCCATTGCAATGGCCTTAACAGGGGATTTATTTAAAGGTGGAGAACAAAGTAAAGTCTTAGGGTTAGTGGAAGCTTCCAATGGGTTTGGTAAGGTGATCAGTCCTATTATTGGATCCCTTTTAGCCTTACTCTTTTGGTATGCTGCATTCTTTGCTTTTCCGATTTTTTGCCTTATTTCCTGCCTGTTAACCATCTTCTTCATAAAAGAAAAAAAAGCAAAAAAGGAGCCGCCGCCGGTTGGAAAATATGTAAAAGGGCTAGTGTCTGTTTTTAAAACAGAAGGACGCTGGTTATTTGCCGCCTATTTAACAGGAGCTACCTGTTTATTCACTTTATTCGGCATTTTATTCTACATTTCCGACATATTGGAAAAAGATTATCAAATTGATGGTGTGTTAAAAGGGAGTATCTTAGCCATTCCACTTCTAGTTATGACCATCACATCTTATATAACGGGAAGTAAAATCGGTAAAAAGATGAAGCTGATGAAAACATTAATTATCTTAGGATTATTGCTTATGACCACTTCATTTGCATCACTAATTTTCTTTAAAAATTTAGTTCCCTTTTTTTCAGTCCTAGCCATTAGCAGTGTCGGGACAGGACTTGTCCTCCCCTGTATTAATAGCTTTATTACTGGATCCGTTCCAACAGATCGGAGAGGATTTGTTACCTCCCTCTATGGCTCTGTTCGATTTTTAGGAGTTGCAATCGGACCCCCAGTATTCAGCTCACTAATGGAATGGTCGCGATCAGGTATGTTTTTAATCACCGCTGGTTTAACGTTGTTTTGTGCCCTGCTTTGTATGGTACTTATCCATGTTGCAAAAACAAAACCATCGGAAGAAAATGAAAGTGACACATTATTTGAAAAATTACAATTCACCTAAGAGATGCTGCCACTAAAGGAGTAGATAGATTTGCAAATATATTTTTCACCTGAGGTAATTACCCCTCAATATCAGGTTTTAAACGTTGTAAATTCAAAGAACAAAGGTGTAGGAAACGTAGCTTTTCTATTTGATGAAAAAAAGCTTTATGTATATGGAATCTTGGAGGATGAAGAAGTCGGTGCCGATTTTAAAGATTTGGTCACTCCCTATATAAAAGGGTTAGCTAAGGCAAAACCTGGGCTTGATATTCTCTCCTGTTTGTATGTTGGCTGTAAAAAAATAAAGCTAAAGGAAGAAGAGGACGAGAAAGAGGGTTAAAAATACAAGAGGACGGCATTTGCCGCCCTCTTTAATTTGGGTCTGGGCAGTAGTAACAAGGCTTTTAACCACTTCATAACTTATTGGTAGCTAGTTAGACAAATATGGAGTGTGTGGCCTAATGAGTATAGGAATCATTCTAATGGGGCTATTAATCGGATTTATGGTTGGTTTGACAGGTGTTGGAGGAGCAGCACTGTTAACGCCAATCTTAATATTATTAGGATTCAGTCCGTCAATAGCAGTAGGAACAGATCTGGTTTATAATTCTATCACCAAGTTATTTGGTTCTTTTCAACATTGGAGGCAAAAGACGATCAATCTTACCTTGGTGAAATATCTTGCTATTGGAAGTATTCCAAGTGCTATATGTGCAGTTTGGATTCTCCATCTGTTTGACTCATTTTTCCATAACCAAGAGCTAGTAATCAAACATGCTTTGGGATACGTTTTAATTTTAGTGGCATTGACTACATTAATTAAAACATTTGCTATAAGTAAATTAGATGAAAATCCTCTTCAAAAGAAGCCAATTCATGAGAAGCGCGGTTTAACCATTTGCATTGGAGTTATTTTAGGCTTTATTGTTGGTTTGACTTCAATTGGTTCGGGTTCATTGTTTGCCTTAGCGATGCTTTATCTATACAGAATGAGTCCTTCAGAACTGGTCGGAACGGATATTGCACATGCTTTTCTATTAGTTACCGCCGCAGGATTTATGCATGCTGGAATTGGAAATGTTAATTATTTATTGGTTTTTAACCTGCTAACAGGTTCAATACCAGGTGTTCTTATAGGTAGCACCTTATCATCCAGACTCCCAGCTAAACCATTAAGAACGATTATGGCAATCATGATTTTGATTAGTGGTGTTAAGCTCATTTAAAAAAACACGGTCACAGCCGTGTTTTCTTCTTTTTCAAAAATGAAATTGAAAAAAACCTGTCCTTCACCTAAAAATTCAAACATATACTGTTTGAAGAAATGGTTTGTTCAGGAGGTCGTTATGTTTATTATTATTGAAAAAGTAGTACTTGGAATGGCTTTTTTACGATTAATATCTGGAAGTATCGAAATATTTGCAGCCATATTAATGATTAAATTTAATACAGTAGAAAAAGCCCTTATGGTTAACTCTTCTCTTGCACTTATAGGTCCTATTATCTTAGTTTTAACTACCTCAATAGGCTTATTAGGAATAGTTGAAAAAATATCGATCATGAAATTTGTATGGATTGCTCTGGGAGTAAGTTTTATTCTTGTAGGGGTGAAGTCTTAACCGGTTAGATGAAATTTTTGCTGCTTTTATATTTATAGAACAAAAGCCTATCGCTCAGTGATAGGCTTATTTAACTGCTTGCCTTGTTCTGTCCTGCGTGTGCAGCATGCTAGCACGTGTATTCTTAAGCGGCATTGGTGTCCGGGCAAGCATTATCCGAAAATCCCGTGGATTAAACGGGATAAACGGGTACAAATAGGGAGTATTCATGCTCTTTGTTCTGACAAGCAGGATAATCCACAAAGTAATCCCTATTACCAGGCCTGGTACATTTAATAAAGCGACCATAATTAAAAAGAAAACACGGAAAATACGATTTGCAAGGCTTAATTCATAACTAGGCGTTGCAAAGGTCCCGATCGCCGCGACTGCAACGTATAGGACAACCTCATGTGTAAAAATCCCCACTTGCACTGCCACATCCCCAATAATAATTGCAGAGACGATACCAAGTGCTGTGGCGAGTGCGTTCGGTGTATGGATGGCAGCCATCCGCAATATCTCAATCCCCACTTCGGCAATCAGAAATTGCCAAATCAAACCAATCTCCCCTTGTTCTTTCAACCCTATAAACTTCCAGCGGTCTGACAATAATTGTTCATTGGTTGCATACGTATACCAAAACGGTAAAAGGAACAGTGAAGCAAAAACGGCAATAAATCGAGCCCATCTTAAGAAGATCCCCACTATCGGCTTTTGACGATACTCCTCAGCATGCTGCAGATGATGCCAATAGGTCGAAGGACAAATCATCACACTGGGAGACCCATCCACAACAATCAGCACATGTCCTTCCATTAAATGAACTGAACTCGTATCAGCTCTTTCTGTGTAACGGACAAGTGGATATGGGTTATAATTTCGACCAAAAACAAATTCTTCAATTGTTTTTTCACCCATTGAAATTCCATCTATAGAGATTTTCTCAAGCTTGTCTCTCAACATCTTTACATGTTCAATATCAACAATACTATCTATGTACACAAGGGCAATATCTGTTTTTGACCGCTCGCCGACCTGAACATATTCCATGATGAGGGACCGGTCACGCACACGCCTGCGAATTAATGCCAAATTAAAAACAATCGTTTCAACAAAACCATCGCGCGGTCCGCGTACAACCCGTTCAATATCCGGTTCTTGAGGAGAACGAATCGGATATTCACGAGAATCAATCAGAATGACTTGTTTACCGCCTTCGACGACGACAGCTGTCTGCCCTGCAAGAATTTGGGCGATAACTTCTTCTAAATCTTCAGAGGTATTTACCTCCACATGAGGAATAAAGCTTTTAAAAAGCTTATCAATTGGATCATCTCCAAAATCCTCATGTTTCCGCTTCTCGATTTCCTTCATAATTAGGAGCAGGATATTGGCCGCAGCGAATCCATCAATCAAAAACATCGCAAACTTCAGCCCGCCATATTCTAGTGGTCGATGGATGACGTCAAAGTTTTTACCTATCCGTAACTCTTTTATTAAATAATCAACATTATCTTCAAACTTTTCTTTTACTGGAATTTGAGTTCCTTTTTGTCCCAAACTTGCCAACTCCTAAAATTTTCATATTGGTATTTTGCAGCAAGTTTGGGTGTTATATACTCCTTCAAGATAAATATAGTAAAAAAACAAAATAAACCATTGGTTATACTCTTATAGTGTTTATTTATTCAAATAAAAACTTTTCAATCGTCTTTTGTATTTCATTTTCTGTATAAACAAATGAAATTTCACTGCCATCTTTTAAAGATGGCAATTGACCAATAGATTCTTCCGTTAATTGGAATGCTATCTTTTCTCCCTTCATATCCACTTCTATAGTATGGGGATCGATTTGTCCGACAAGCACACCTGATGCTTTCGTATATAACGATTGTTCAACGATCAAATCGGTTACCACCCTTGCCTGTTCTTCCTTGGCGGTTAAAAATACTTCAATACGATAACGACCATTATAAAGATCAGAAATGGTAAATGAGTTTTGAATCTCTTGATTATTCTCTAACGTCATCTCGCTGATTGCCTGTGTTGACATGACTTCCTCAGAGTAATGTTTGACTTTTTTTCCTTCTTCATCAAAAACAATAAAATCAGCCTGTAGTCCACTTGAAAACGATAGTTTTTGAGGTTCACCCGATAAATTTTTCACTTTGTAATCAATAATGATAGAATTGTTTTCTTCTTTTGTTTCAAGTGACGGATGAAAGCTTGCAACAATTTTATTTTGTTTTGGGTACTCTGTTGGGTTCTCTTTTTTCACACCCTCACCGTTCCCGTTTGTATTATTTCCCGTACCACAGGCGCTTAATAGTCCAGTTACTAATACAATCATCATCATCTTTCTATATAGCATAAATGAAAATCTCCTTTTAATCGAATTACCTTAATAGTCGATTAAAAGGAGATTGGAGTTACAATATTATCTGTTTTTTTATAGAAAGATTTTGAACTTTTAACTATAATCCACCAAGGTAAGCTTTTTTGATTTCTTCACTTGCTTGTAACTCTGCGGCTGTTCCTGAGATTACTACCCTGCCTGTTTCAATTACATAGGCACGGTCTGCTACGGATAATGCCATATTCGCATTTTGTTCCACCAGCAAGATAGTAGTTCCATCTTGGTTGATTTTCTCAATGATTTGAAAAATCGTTTTAACCATTAACGGAGCCAATCCCATTGAAGGTTCATCCAGCAACAGCAGCTTAGGCTTCGCCATAATCGCTCTTCCCATCGCCAGCATTTGCTGTTCTCCTCCAGAAAGTGTTCCCGATAACTGCTTTCGGCGCTCTTGCAATCTCGGAAAAAGCTCGTAAACACTTTGAATATCTTTGCGGATTCCCGTCGCATCTTTTCTTAAATAAGCACCTAATTCCAGGTTTTCCTCTACGCTCATATTGGCAAACACACGGCGTCCCTCAGGTACATGAGAAATACCAACTTTCACAATAGACTGTGGGGCCTTACCTGAAATCGAATTGCCTAAATACTCAATGCTCCCAGACTTTGGTTTAAGAAGCCCAGATAAAGTCTTAAGAAGAGTACTTTTTCCGGCACCATTCGCACCAATCAGGGTCACAATTTCTCCCTCATTGATTTCCAAAGAAACGCCCTTAAGAGCTTGAATATTTCCATAAAAAACATCAATTCCATTCACGTTAAGCATGGGCACTCGGTACCTCCTCTCCTAGGTAGGCTTCAATTACTTTTGGATGATTACGAATCACATCAGGTGTCCCCTCCGCAATCAATTGTCCATGGTCTAACACATAAATTCTTTCACAAATCCCCATAACCAATGCCATGTCATGTTCAATGAGGAGAATCGTTAAATCAAACTGATTTCTGATGAATGCGATTAATTCCATTAGCTCATGTGTTTCCTGTGGGTTCATCCCCGCTGCAGGCTCGTCAAGGAGCAATAATTTTGGACCCGCAGCCAATGCCCTGGCAATTTCCAATCTACGTTGCTGACCATAAGGTAAATTCTTCGCCTTTTCATCTTTATAACGATCCAATTGAAAAATCTTTAAAAATTCTAGTGATTTTTCCTCCATTACCTTTTCCTCTGAGAAATGGGAAGGCAGGCGAAAGATGGAACTTAAAATAGAATGCTTCGCTAAAGAATGATAAGCAACTTTCACATTATCTAATACAGATAATTCGCTGAAAAGGCGGATATTTTGAAACGTACGACTTATTCCATTTCGTGTTACTTGGTATGGAGCAAGCCCATTCAGTCTTTTGCCATCGAACAAAATGTCACCCTCTGTCGGTACATATACACCCGTTAACAAATTAAAGCTCGTTGTTTTCCCTGCTCCATTCGGACCAATCAAACCGATCAATTCACCCTGATTAAGTTCCATATTAAAGCCTGAAACCGCCTTTAAACCGCCAAACTGTATCCCTGCATTTTTAACCTGCAGTAAAGCTCCCACGTTAAATTCCTCCTTTCGCACTTTTCTTTTTACCAAAGAAATCTGTAATCTCACGTGTACCCATTAATCCTTGAGGGCGGTACAGCATGACCACCACTAATACCACACTATAAATAATCATTCGAGTCTCAGGATATTGCTGCAAGTACGTGGATATAACCGTTAAAAGGATTGCAGAAATCACAGATCCAGATAAACTGCCAAGTCCGCCTAAAACAACGAAAATTAAGATATCAAATGATTTTAAGAAACCAAAGTTAGTTGGCTGAATAATATAAAAATTATGAGAAAACAAACCGCCGGCAATACCTGCAAAGAATGAACCAATAGCGAAAGCAGCAACTTTGTAAAATGTCGTGTTGATTCCCATTGCATCTGCCGCAATTTCATTTTCCCGAATCGCTATACACGCTCTTCCATGCCGCGAGTTGGTAAAATTCGATATCACTAGAATCGTGATGACGAGGCATACAAATGCGCTTGTCCAAGTCGTCATATTAGAAACCATCATACCGGCAGCGCCGCCAACATACTCAATATTTAAGAATACAATTCTAATAATCTCACCAAATCCAAGTGTCGCAATAGCCAGGTAATCTCCTCGCAGTCTTAATGTAGGTATGCCGACAAGCAGACCTGCTAATGCTGCTACAATTCCTCCGATGATGATCGCTAACACGAAAGGCAATTCGAATTTCATCGTGATAATCGCAGATACATACGCCCCCACAGCAAGGAAACCAGCATGTCCAATTGAAAATTGTCCAGTAATCCCAATTACCAAGTGAAGACTCACTGCTAAAATAATGTTAATGATCATTAATGTCAACATATTGCTATAAAAAGCATTTAATATCCCTGTTTGAATTAAGGCTTGGCCTATTCCATATATAACGACTGCTAAAATGAGAAATAGCCAGAATTTAGTTGCTTTTTTCATCTGTCTATCCCACCTACACTTTCTCTCTTGTATTTTTACCAAAGATGCCTGTTGGTCTAAAAATTAGGATAAGAATTAATATGATAAACGCTACTGCGTCTCTCCATAAGGAAAATCCTAAAGCACTTACGATTGATTCAACAACCCCTAAAATAAGACCGCCGACCATGGCTCCTGGGATAATTCCGATTCCACCTAGTACAGCCGCAACAAACGCCTTTAATCCAGGGATAATTCCCATAAGTGGTTCGATTTTTGTATAATAGACACCAAAAATGACACCTGCTGCCCCAGCTAAAGCAGAACCAATCGCAAATGTATAGGAAATGGTTCTGTCAACATTAATACCCATTAATCTCGCTGCATCGATGTCATGTGATACTGCTCGCATTGCTTTACCGACCTTTGTACGGTGAACAATAATTTGTAAAATAATCATAAGGCCAAGTGACACAGCCAGGATAAAAAGGGACTGACTGTTAATTTGTGCCCCAAACAAGTTAAATGTTGTACTCGGTAATACATTGTCAGGATATGCCTCGGGTTGGGCTCCTCGGGCGTAAATCACACCGTACTCAATTAGCAGTGACATTCCTATTGCTGTAATTAAGGCAGCAATTCTAGTCGCATTTCGAAGACGCTTATAAGCAATTCTTTCAATCAATACTCCAAACACCGCACAAAACGCCATTGAGAATAATAATGCTGGAAAGAAGCCCAGCCCCCATCCCTTAATCGCATAAAACCCGACGAACGCACCTACCATAAAAACATCACCATGAGCAAAGTTTATTAATTTTATGATCCCATAAACCATGGTATAGCCTAATGCGATTAAGGCATAAATGCTTCCGAGTGAAATTCCGTTTATCAATTGTTGTAACCACTCCATTGTTCTCACTCCTACTATTTCCAGAATTAACTTTTAAAAAAGTAAAATGGAAGGATGATCCTTCCATTCTACTTAACTAGTACTTTTAAGGATTAACTTTTGTATTAAATACTTGTTTACCATCTTTATATTCTAGAATGGTAGCTGTTTTTATTGGATGATGATTTTTATCAATGGTTACTACTCCTGTAACAAGGCTTAAATCTTTTGTTTTCGCTAGTTCTTCCTGAATCTTACTTGAATCAGTGCTTCCAGCACGCTTAACGGCATCCGCTAGGAAGTAAACCGTGTCATAACCAAGTGCATTGAAGGCATTAGGTGCTTCACCTTTGTTCTTATCTTTAAATGCTGTTACAAAGTTCTGAACCTTTTCATCTGGATCTTCAGATGAGTAATGATTAATTAGGTAAGTATTATTTAATGCTTCTGCTCCTGCTAAATCAACTAATTTAGGAGAATCCCAGCCATCAGCACCCACTAATGGAACATCGATTCCTAATTCACGAGCTTGCTTTACAATTAAGCCAACCTCTTCATAATACCCAGGGATAAAAATGAATGATGGATTTTTTGATTTGATTCGAGTTAATGTCGCACGGAAGTCTGTATCCTTTGCTACATATGCTTCTTCGGCGACCACTTTTCCACCTGCAGCTTCAAACGTTTCCTTGAAGGCATCCGATAAACCTTTTGCATAATCACTTGAGTTATCAGCAAAAATTGCTGCATCTTTAATTTTTAAAGTATTTGCTGCAAAATTAGCTGCCACTGTTCCTTGGAACGGATCAATAAAAGAAGTACGGAAAACGAATTCTCTTACTTTCCCTTTTTCATCTACAGTAACAGTAGGACTTGTTCCGCCTGGAGCTATTAGAACCGTTTCTGTGTCGTTCGCAATCTGAGCTTGTGCAACTGTGTTACCACTCGTTGCTGCTCCAATAACAGCTGTTACCTTGTCTTGGCTTGTTAACCTGATAATGCCGTTTGTCGCCTCTGCTGCATCAGATTTATTATCCACCTTAACGATATCAAACGTTTTACCATCGACACCGCCATTTTTATTGATTTCTTCAACAGCCATTTCGATCCCTTTCGCCATTGATTCACCATAGGACGCAACATTACCTGAAAGCTCTAAATTCACTCCCAATTTAATGGTATCTGAATTGCTGCCCCCTGAACCTTCTTTCGCTCCTCCTGCACATCCTGCTAATACCCCAGCAAAGATGGTAGAAGCCATAAACACACTCGCTAATTTCTTTTTCATAGTGTTTTCCCCCTTTGATTGAATTTTCTGATACTAATAAACAAAGTTTAGTATCTTTTTAGACCCTATGATATTAGTTTATCGCCTAAATTAATTAACATAAGTTATTGTAGTACTTTTTTCATTATTAGTCTAGTATATTATTTCAATATTTCAGAAATTTTTATTTTTTATAAAAATTAAAGCGCTTTCTTGTTGTTGCAGTGCTTTTTACTGAGTTTTCATGAAAAATAATTTTTTTGATTTATGTAAAAGACTGCTTAACTATTATTCCAAAAAATGTATTTATGTTATGACATACCATTTTGATGTATGCTTTAGTTCCCTTCTTCGGTTTAATTCTAGCTTGGAGGGAATCAAAAATGTAATTTGGTTCCCTTCTTCGGTTTAAATCTAGCTTGGAGGGAATCAAAAGCGTGGACTAAGAGCTATTCGTTACCGTTTTCTCAAAGAGTTTGCAGCATGGGCACGAATAGCTGCTATTCCTTACCGTTTTCTCTAAAAGTGACACCGCACGGGCACGAATAACTCCTATTTGTTACCATTTTCAGTAGAAGTACAGCAGTGAGGGCATGAATCTCGATCCATCATTTTATTTACAAACTTTTGTCCTTTTGAGAAACA
>NZ_NPDD01000237.1 GCF_002272245.1 Bacillus sp. 7884-1
CTTTTGAAATATCAAATCTAAGAATACAATTCAAACTATTTATTAACAATTTCAATGCCCTTTTTTAGGTACTTATTTAAAACTTCCTTTTCTAGTTTAGAGTCGGTTATAATTAAATTCACTTCATGAATATCCGTAACTTTAATTAAGGATATGTTATCTATTTTACTGCTATCTGCCAAGATAATACTTTCTTGGGAAATCTGCATTAACTTTTTCATAACCTCCACTTCACCTAACACATAATCTGTAACCCCTCGAGTTAGAGATACCCCACTTACACTGATAAATGCTTTATCAACTATAAAATTAGAAAGTATACTTTCCGTAAACTCCCCATAAAATGCGTATTCCTTATTATCCAGAATTCCACCCGCTAAAATAACTGTATAACCTTCCATTCTTGCCAGCTCGTTGGCAATTATCAGGGAATTTGTTATAATAGTTAATTTAGTAAAGTTCTTTTTCAGTTCCTTTGCAATTTCAATATTTGTAGTACTGTTATTCAACGCAATTGCTTGCTCTTCCTCTATATATCTCATAACAATAGAAGCAATTTCCCTCTTTTGTTCTATATATTCTTCTCCTCTTTTTAGGTAGCTTGATGGATGGTTCTTTTTTTTCAATACTGCCCCGCCATATACCCGTGTTAATGCACCTTCCTTTTCCAAGGTTTCAAGGTCTCTTCTAATAGTTTCAATGGAAACATTAAATAGTTTGATTAGTTTAGAAACCTTAACACTACCATCTTCATCAATCATCTGCAAAATACTGTCTTTTCTTTCTTCTGCTAACACAAAATTCCCCCCCTAATTTGATTCAGTGTTATTAACTTTAGAAAAGGGTTATTAATTACAGCAAAATACTAAATGAAGTTGATCACTTAATTTTGGTTATGCCGCCTGTCCCCTGGCTAACAGGGAAAGATTAAATCTATCTTCCCCTGTTAGCCATGCGGTGAATTGTAATTCATTCCTATTGTGTCGGGTTAATTAATCTTATGCCCTTTTATAGTCCACTAAAGGAACAAAGATTGCCTTTCCCATGTAGAATTTGCGTCAGCTCCGCTTAACCACCGTAGTCCTGCGTCTCCAGGTAAATCCTTAGATATTACCAGTAATTTTTAAGCATTTCCAAGTTCATTTACCTTTTTAATTCTTTTCACCAAAATCGAACTAACAAATACTCCAAGCAAACACAAGACAGCCATTGTTGTAAATACTAATTTATACCCTGTTAAGCCAGGATTCGAGTCTAAAATCGTTCCGTATATAGTAGCCATAAAAGCACCAGGCAAATAACCAATAAAGGAACCCAAAGCCATTGCTGAACCTGTAATTTCACGAGGTACTTTTACTTCTTCCATAGAAGCAAAATAAACAGCTCTCATACAAAAAATACTAGAAGCAATGGATATGGAAATGACAAAGGCTATATACACACTTATTTTTCCATGCGGCAAAAGTATATTAATGGAAAGGAAGATAAATGTGATTATCAACATTATTCTGATAAACTTTGCAGCGGATTTAGTTACTTTATCCGCTATATATCCTCCTAATGGTCCACCTACCATTTTTAATACATAGCCGTTAATTATCCCATATGCAGAAGCAAGTGCTATTGGTATTGAATAAATATCCTCTAGAAAGGGAACAAAATATCTAATTCCAATGTAAACAGTGTATACAGAGAATATATTAAAAGCAACTATCCATATACCGATATTTTTAAACGCTTTCATCATACCCTCAAAGGCAATTTTATTTCTCTCGGAGCTCTTTGCGACTTTACTAATTTCGTCATCTTCAATTGCAAAATAAGAGAATATTCCAAGAGCAATAGCAAGTCCTGCGAAGAATACAATAGCACCTTTAAAACCTAATGCTCCGCTTCCTAATATTGTAAAAAGCCCTAGCCCGGCAAATGCAATAATTGTATCTATTAATCCCCTGCCCGATTCAAGAAACCCAAACATTCTTCCTTGATCCGTTTCAGATCCCATTAAACGAATTGTTTTTAACATTGTTGGCCAAAAAAGCATATCTGAGCATATCGCAAAGCAGCAATAAAGAATTAATAATGTTGGGAATGAGGGAAAGGTCGCCATACCTAAACCTGCTAAACCATTAACTATAAGTGCGAGCGGTATCATTTTTTTCTTCGAGAATCTGTCGGTTATAAATATAGCCGTTAAAAAGCCTATAGTGGTTACTATTCCTGCAATACTATATAACAATCCTATTTGGGTATGCGACAGCCCCATAAACTTTTGCATTTGAATATAAAAAACTGAATCAATAAAATACAGTTTATAAATAGCACCTCCACCAAGCATTAACGCTACAAATGACAGCTGCTTCTGATTTAAAAGCTTCTTTTTCCCCATAATAAGCCTCCCTTTTTAGACTAAATAAGTTTTATATTCTGATAATAACATGATTGGTGTGTGATTGGAAGTGGTGTTGTGTAATTATGTGTATTAAAATCGTTAATCCTTGTGTTAAAGTTGTCTTAACTGTTTATAATCTGCAAATCTATTGTGGTTTCTCGTCCTAATAGGGTTTAACATATAATTTCTTTATTTAAATTCAACATTAGTACACAATATTGCAATTAAATCATTGTAACTCCAACATAACTGGGATATAATTATACAAACATTACAAGCAAAATACTATAAATATTGAAAGGATGAATGTTTTTATGAAAATAGGATTAGAAACAGAAAGCTATCACTTGTTATTCGTTACGGGAAGAATGGATGTATTTAGTTTTATTAAAAAAGCAGCTGACTTAGGTTTGGATGGCGTTATGTTAAATATTATTCCTTGGCCGGAACGTGAAGAAATATGTGTGCTGGAATCATTTGATCCCCAATACTTAGCAAGAGTCAAAAAAGAAATTGATAAATATAACTTATATTCAGAAATTGATACAAATGGAACAGATCCTGAACATCTAAGCAAGGTTATTGAAACAGCACATAGAATAGGCGCGGATGTAATTCGCACATACGTATGTAGGGGAGAGTATGATGCACAATTGTTAAAAAAAGCACCTAGTGAAATTAAAAAAGTTGTGCCGCTACTAGAGAAATATCGGATAAAGTTGGCAGTAGAAAACCATGAGGAGGAGACCTCAAGTGAAGTAATAAACATTATAAATCAGATAAATTCCCCATGGGTTGGAGCCCATTGTGATGTTGGAAATGGCATGATGGCCTGGGAAGATCCAGTTGAAGCAGTTAAAATGTTAGCACCATATGCATATACAACCCATTTTAAGGATCATATTATTATAAAAGATGAGGACGAATATAAAGTATGCGGGGTGCCGATCGGGGAAGGAAATATTGACCTGGAGGAATGTTTTAAAATATTAATGAAGGGCTCAACTTTAACCAGAATAAATATTGAAATGTGCTTTCCATATGCCGTATCCTTTAAAAGGGCTGCAGGAACTGGAGGCGTATATGAAGTTGGAGAAGGTGCATTTAAGGTTGATGAAGCACCATATGACCCAAATTTAATTAAACCAAAAGATTATTATTATCCTCCCGATTCCCTCTTGGAAAAGATGATAGAAGACCAGAAACTTGGTGTTGAAAAAAGTGTAAAGTTTGTACTAAATTTAAGGAATAAGTATTGTAGATAGTAGGTGTGATATCAGATAAATTGATATTCCACCAAAACTGCATCCAGTAAAAGTGGATATTCCCCCTTTGTATATGAACAGAATGATATTAAAGGAATTAAGAGAATAGGAAAAAATAGTTTTAGAGGGTATGCATAAAGTATATGAAATAATTGGAAAAGTCATCCGGAAAGCTAAAATCAACTAAAAAATATGTAGGAGGATAAAAAATGTTAAAAATAGTTAATACAGAAAACGCTCCAGCAGCAATCGGGCCATACTCTCAGGCAATCTTGTTTGGTAATCTATTATTTACATCAGGCCAAATTCCATTAGACCCTGAGACTGGAGAAATCGTGGGTGATACGATTGAAATACAGGCTGAGCAAGTAATGAAAAATATTGCAGCAATTTTAGAAGACCAAGGCACACAATTCACTAAAGTAATCAAAACAACATGCTTTTTGGCGGATATGAGTGACTTTAATAAATTTAATGAAGTGTATTCAAAATACTTTACAGGTAATCCTGCCCGTTCTTGCGTTGCAGTTAAAACTTTACCAAGGAATGTACTATGCGAAGTTGAAGTTATTGCATGTAAATAGCATTAAGTACAGTATCTACGTGTCAATCTCGTAATGATTCAAACAGATAAACCTTGAGTAATCAGTAGTCCTGTTCATTGATATTTACCCAGGAATACGATCGCCCAGTGATTATTGCAGTAGAAAGAAATATTAACATAAAAATTTAATTAAAAAGAGGATGCCTGAAACTAAAGGGCATTCTCTTTTCAATGTTTAAAAACCGCCGCTTAAATAGATGCGGTGAGCCGTATCATAAGTAAATGAGGTTTTTGTAAATGAAAACGACTATAAGATAAGGTTCCTGGGAAGAGGCTGAAATATGCATAAAAAAAAATGTAAAAGCCCATTTGCTAAATAAAAAGGGGCTGTTACGCCCCTTGAATTTTCTAAATGCGTTTAACACAGAACAATGATTTTATAGGGAGTAGTTTGGGCTGGAATGCTAAATGTGGCAGGACCATATACAACAAGTAGATTTCGGTTTCCAGGATTCAATGTGAAGGGTTGGTCGTTTTGTAATAATATCGGAGTATTACTAGAAATATTCAATTGTAACTGACTATCACTACTCACCAGCTGGCTGTTAAAATAGTCTACCTTTACATTTTGATAAGGGTTATCTTTTACGATTATGAGGGCTTGATATTGTGGCGGGTAAATAAGAATAACAGGTACATTGACATCATAAAAACCAGTCACACGGTCTCCAACTGAAACGATAACATGGTCTAGAAAATAGGTTGTTGGACTAATAACGAAATTTACTATTGAACCATCTCCTCCTAATAAGGACATTAATTTAAAACACCCTTTTAATTCCTCATCTGAACCTACTAAATAATCTTGAATCATTGTTACTGTTCCAGAAAAAGAACTGTACTTCCTCATTTTTTTTCCTCCATTTTGATGAATCATTAACGAAATCCAATCCTCCGGAAACTTCGAGAGCGGGGAGCGTATAATATTTTATTGCTAAATTCAGTTGGCCTTTTAAATTTTATGATGCTTGTGATTAGATATTACTTAATGAAGGCTAGATAGTGGACCTTTAGAAAATGATGATGATGTTCATCATGAAAAGGAGTATGTTATGTTTAACTATTATTCTAGGATTACTATGAATCAGCCAAGTATTGTTTCGTTTGCACGTGGTGATGTAACGGGAGATCGCGTATCTGAAAATGTCTATTTGACCGGAATAAAGACTCCAGCTAGTCCATTTACTCAAAATATCACCCTGCTTGTTCAAGATGGAAGAACTGGCAGCGTAAAAAGTGTTCCACTTCGTGAAAATGCTGGCTACAATCCTACGATATTCGTAGGGGATTTTACTGGCAATGGAGTAGATGATATTTTAATCAGTATTGCTACAGGCGGCAGTGGTGGAATCATGTTCCATTATATTTATTCCTTTGTGGAAAATACACCACAATTACGATTTGATTTCAATGAATATAATGAGCAATACCAATATGAGGTTAGTTATCAAGACAATTACAAAGTAGAAGTTGTCAGCAAAATCAATAATAAAAAGTACTTGATAGACATTTCAACAAGAGACGCTGAGTATTTAAATGAAATATATGATGAAAAAGGGAAACTGAAAAGTCCTGTTACTGGTTTTGTAAATCCTCTAAGCGGCTTATATCCTGTAGATTTTGATTCAAATGGAGTGTATGAGCTTTTGGCGTATCAAAAAATTGCGGGAAGATATAATGCAGATTCTTTAGGGTATGTTTTGAACACTTTAGCATGGTTAGATAATAAGTTTGTTTTGCAAAATCAAAATGTAGCTATTTTCGGATATTAGGATAACAAGGCATAAATTTCGGAGAGATAGAACTTTTTAATTAGTAATTATATAAAAAAATATAATATAATCATCATTTAGTATAACACGGAGAACCTTACCATAAATAGAGGCGAATTTTTTATACAATCTTCTCGAACCGTACCACATAGAGTATGAATTCCAGAACTAGGTCGCCAATCTGGTCCTATTCCATGTTTCCAACCAAGACAAATACATTTCGGGCAGCGAAATCTATATTGACGGAGCGGGATCTCTTTTAAAAAAGAATACGCTTGTTTAAAGCAAATGAAAAAGCTATCAATTCCGAAAATAAATAGGAACGATAGCTTTTTCTTAGTCAAATGAAGGTTTTATGGTTGTTGAACTGTTATTTGTTCAGGTTGAGAATGTACATATTGCAAATACATTCCAGCCAACTATGGGAGCAAGTAAGGAATTAGTACAAGCCCAAAAAGTATGGAACGAATATGGTTACCTTAAATACCTTACTTTTACTTTTATTCATACGCTTAGCTCCTTTTTTATTTTTAAATATAAAACTTGTGATCCTAGATCTATAAGTTTTATATTTCTTTACTAAAATGATTGAGTGATTAGTAGATTAAAATTTTGGTATAAATATAAATTGTTTGGTAGGATGACTGTCATTGATGTTAGTTAGTAGGTTTTAGGGATGGAAGTGACAAATTCTATAAATAGGGAGTTAATTTATGACTAATTCAAATAATAAAGCGGCTAAATAATAATGTAAATTGGGGGAATCTAAAAGGAAATTCACTTAATTTTTATAAATGTTTATTAAATAAAGTGTCGCAAAGACTAGATTAAAGTAGAACTATCACTTATTTGCTCGAAGGGTAATGTCGATATTTTTTTTTAGAAGTTGAATTCAACAGTAAACTGGGGGAAACTAGTAAAAATTCATTCCATTTTTATTACAGTTTTATTGCTAATCTAATCGTAACTGTGAAGAGAACGATAAATAGGTAGGAAGTTAACTAACAGGGGTATAAAGAAGATTCGATCGGTGGGTCTGCGAACGTGCAATAGAAGTATTAAGAATAAAAGTCAAGGTATCCATAGTTTCAAGTTCGACATGTTTCCCCCCATTTTTATAATAGAAGTACTTTGTTTATAGGTGCTCTATGCGGTTTTAATTAAACGTTTATGTAATATCAAAACGTGTGGTTATATGTAGAATACTCGTTTTTATGAATTATTAATGGGGGGATTTATCGATGTGGTTCGTCGACAAGAATTTGCTATTAAGCATGCTAGAGTTCGTTTGCCAAAAGGATTTTGGGCAGATTTAATCAAACGATTGGTTCGTTTATTTTTGGCTAACCAAACGTTTGATTAGTTTCGTAGTAATGGTTGCTAATTGAGGGTTTTATTTAATTGGGGGTTGCCGTGGGGACGGTTCCCCTGGACTAATCCTTTGGTTATTCTTACTTGGTAAATGTCTCATTACCTTTTAACCATTAACCAAGTGAAAAAAGCCAGGAGAACCGTCCCCACGGTTTTCCACTTAGCCCCTTGTCCTTTATAATTTATTCATGTTTACTACTTATTTCGGTTTTTTAAAAAGGCAATTCCTAAGAGCAGTAAGGGAATAATGATAAAGAAGAACGGGTGCAAATATCGTGTGCCAAATTCCAACCCTTCCTTTAAATGCTCAGCATAGCTGCTTGCGATTGTAACAGACATGAACAAAACAATCATCCCCATGGGGTATGTTAACATTGAAGGTTCTTTTATCTTGAATATAACTGCAGTACTTGCAACGGCAGCATAAAAATATATGCTTACCTTAAAAAAGATACAGATGACCATAGATATCATAAAAAAAACATCCAGACGTTCAAGAAATTCTGCCACTTGTATGCCTTGAATGGTACTTAAAAGCGGAAATTGTGAGCGGGCAGTTAGGTCAACACCCAATACACCAATATTAATCGCCATGGTAATGGCAAGATTAATTCCGCTTAGCCCTATTGCAAATAAACCTATTTTTTTTGCACTTTTCCTTTTTGTTGCTTTTACGTAGGGGAAAATCATTGAAAAAACGATGGCTTCACCGAATGGAAAATATAAGGTTTGAGTGAAAACTACTCTAGCTATAGGAAAAATACCTTCCTCTAGTATAGGTTTTAAATTATTGATATCAATGAGCCCAGAAAAGACAATCAGAATAAAACCAGAAATAGCAAGAAAATAGATAAAAACAAAGAATAATTCTCCCGTCCTTGCGACAACCTCAATACCTTTGCTAACAGCATAAATAATAACCAGCATCAATAAGGCATTTACAATAAATAAGGGAGTTTCAAGATAGGCAAAGGTCAGGAGCATCTCTCCAAAATCGCGAAGTACTCTTGCTGCCGCATACATAAAAAAAATAATATAACAAAAGGCAAGGATTGTACCTACAATTTTTCCAAGCAGCTTTTGCATATATTCCGGGGGTACTAACTCTGGATAATAAAGAAATAAACGGTAATTTACCCAGAATAAGAATAGACCTCCTAACATTCCAAAGAGAATGGCCAGCCAGGCGTCTTGTTTGGCTTCACTTGCCAGAGGTACCAAAATCGCACTGCCGAGTTCAAATATCGAGATTAGGACAAAAAGCTGGTATAAGCTTATTTTTGCCTTTTCCACGCTTTTGTCACATCCTTTTCATCCTTTTTGATTATTACTTATTAACTTGGTGGGGGTTGTTACGTAATCCTGTTCGACGAATAAAGGCATCCACTACTATATCTGTTTTCACTTCTGGAAAATAAACGTCATTCCATTTAGAGACCATTTTTTTCCATTCCTTAGGGTTTGTTCGGTGAAGTGCCTCTCCAAAACCAAAAATATCAGATTTATTATTTTGGGCCTGCTTTACAGCCATCAAAATCTCTTTTTTAATTTCCTTTTCTATTTCGTTTTCTATTTTTAAAAGTACATCAGGATTATTAAGGTCTGTGTACACCCGTGACTCACCAATATTACCCTCCGCTTGAACCTCAATTGAAACTCGGGGCTTTCCTTTTTCCATTTTTGCCATTACCTTTGTTTTTTGTCTGATTAATTCATATGATATAGCTTCGTCTTTTCCTTCCCACTTTACACCAATGGCAGATGCATTTAATTTGTCGAGGAGGAATACAGACCCTCTTGCAGTCTCACCATCAATCCAATCCGTTAACTTCCCGTTTTTAAATATCGCTAGACTCCCTGCGTAAAGTAAGGAGGAGGGTTCAGTTTGATGCGTATTCTCCATACTTTTCCCTTTATCAACATCTCCGCTCATACGAAATCCCGAAACCACTAGTTCCTTACCGGGCGAGACAAGTGTCTTTATCGCATCCTGCATACTAACAGAGATATTTTCTCCCCATGTCCTTTCAGTGAATTTTAACGTTTTGATTATTTTATTAGCTGGGATTTTATCAATTGCTGTCAACACTTTAACAATGTCGGAAGCTTTCGTTCCCTGGGCGATTACGATGATTGCTGTACTCCGGAATTCCGCATCACGTTCAAGTGGATCAAGAATGTTGCTGATGGATTCCTCTTTTGCAAGATCTTCACCAATGACAACTAAATTTGTATGCGCATAATACAGTCTTCTTGACAATTTACGGGATGTCCTTCTACTTAACTCCACAATACTATCTCCTGTTCCCGTTATAACGGAAACGGGTGGACCTTGACTCCCGCCGCCGCCTTGCATACCGCCTGCAACGTTACCTGGATTGATAATTTGCAATGTGCCAACATATCTGCCTTCTTCATTCTTGTCTATTCCAATAGCTGCAACGATAGCCAAGTCGGTTAATTCCTTTTTACTCCAACAACCTGATAAAAGGAGCGTATTGCTTAAAAATACTAATAAAAACAATAATCGCTTATTTTTCATCCTGGTCACCTTTTTCTATTACAGAGTTGACCATCCCCCTGCTTTCAGGTGGTGTGGGTTTCTGATCATCGCCTACCCGATTCTCGTTATCTGTGCTAATCGGTCTTGGACGTTTTTTTTGTGCCCAAAGTGGCAAACGGATAATTGAATCGCCTATGTTAGCTAGGATAAGGGGGGCCATTGGGGTTAAATATGGTACTCCAAAAGACCGAAGGCTGCATAAATGTACGGCAAGAATGATAACACCCAAAATGATTCCATAAAAGCCGAAAGTTGCAGCTGCAAACATAAATCCAAAGCGAATTAGACGTGCTGAGATGGCCACTGCAAAAGCTGGAGTTGCAAAGTTGGCAATGGCAGTAATGGCCACAACAATGACCATAGCAGGGGAAACAATCCCTGCTTGTACTGCTGCCTGTCCAATAACCAGTGCACCAACAATGGAAATTGCTGACCCCACTGCTCTAGGCATTCTTACCCCTGCTTCACGGAGGATTTCAAAAGCAACTTCCATAATCAGTGCTTCGACCAATGCCGGAAAAGGAACTGCCTCCCTCTGGGCTGCGATTGCAACTAACAGCTGTGTCGGTATCATTTCCTGATGAAAAGTTGTAATCGCAATATAGGTAGCTGGTGCGATAATCGAGATAAGGAATATTAAAATCCTTAAGAAACGCAGTGCAGTTGCAATATCAGCCCGACCATAATAATCTTCTACCGACTGGAAAAATTGGATAAAAACAGCCGGTGCGATTAGGACAAAAGGGGTTCCATTCACAATGATCGCAACCCTTCCCTCGAGGAGATTCCCAGCAACCATATCCGGCCTTTCGGTATGATAGAGGGTTGGAAATGTCGTCAATGCCTGGTCTTCAATAAGCTGTTCAATATAACCTGATTCAAGAATACTGTCAATTTCAATTCCTTTTAATCGATTCCGGACTTCCTCAACAATTTCATCCTTTGCAATGCCTTTAATATACATAATGGAAACATCTGTTTTCGTGACGCTGCCGATCTTCATATTTTCCAGCCATAAATTGGGGTTTTGAATACGTCTGCGAATTAAAGCGGTATTGGTACGAATAGATTCAGTAAACCCATCTCTCGGCCCCCGAACCGTTACCTGGCTGCCAGGTTCTTGGATAGAACGCTGCTCCCCGCCTCTCGTGCTGGCACTAAGTGCTTTTTGTGCACCATCAACCAGAATAATACTCTCACCGGACATTAAAGATAGGTACAAGTTGTCCCAATCCGTAATTTCTTTTACATCACCCAGCGCTACTACCTTTTCAAAAAGGATTTCAAAAATAGGCATGCTGTTGTGAACAGTACTATTATTCATAATCGATTCAATCAAAAAGTCGTTAATGGCCTTACTATCGGCAATCCCTTCTACAAAGACAACCGCTGCATCAGGTCCATTGCCAATCCCAAGCTGTAACTTTCGGATGACAACATCAATGCTATTCCCAGTTTTTTCTTTAATGAAATTTATTTGATCTTGTAAAGAGCCGTGGATTGCTTTTGATGACTGGTCGTTTTGTTGAGCGTGTTTTTTTTGCAGTTTTAATTTTTTCATTTTTCTGGATAGGGAAAATAGAGACATCGTCACTAAACCTTTCCTGCTTTTTTATTATTTTCCGCGAATATTGAAAAGGTATTCCTTTTTTTCTAGAAAGTACCAGAGCACTTTTAAAAGGAATGAGGAATCATAGATAAATAGTAGGTGATAAAAAAATGAAAATAATCCTTATAACCATAGCGATGTTAGCGATATTAATAAGTTGTTCCTTCGGAATCGACCTCTTGTTGGGATATGAAATGAAAACAGCATGGCGTAATGCCATAAGCCCTTTTAGAGTAATGGAAATT
The DNA here is from genome assembly GCF_002272245.1 of Bacillus sp. 7884-1. Lineage (GTDB taxonomy): Bacteria > Bacillota > Bacilli > Bacillales > Cytobacillaceae > Neobacillus. Next base: position 11,822 of record NZ_NPDD01000237.1, read on the forward strand.
CCCGAATACTTTGCCTTTATTTTTCTAATCGCCATTTATTTATTAAAGAAATTATTTAGTTTGGTTAATAAAAGGATAAGCAGAAAACTATCGAAGCTCTTAGAATAGCTAAGTGATTTAAGTCGAGTAAGCGGTTTTGTTCTGTGGAAAGGTTAGGGGAATGGGTACCTATATCTATACTTACGCCAGCTATGTTATCATCTTACACTCTTAATAGGATTACATGGTTTAATGATGTGATCTCTAGGTCACTTTTAACTGAAATGAAAGCGATGGGACTTACTGTTCTCTCTATCTTCATCTAAAAAAGTGAGCTTACATTGTCTCTGTATGACAACGTAAGCTCACTTTTTGCATTTCTTATTCTTTATTCATTACGCTATGCTTTTTACCATAAGCAAAATAGAAAAGTAATCCAAATACAAACCAAATACCGGATGCAATCCATGTATAGACAGAGAGCTGAGTAATTAAAAATAAACATAATAGGAATGAACAAATCGGTAAGATTGGAAAGAATGGTACTTTAAAACCACTGGATGGTATACTCTTATTTTTTCTTAAGTAAATAACTCCGATTGAAACGATTGTAAATGCAAGTAATGTCCCCATGTTTACTAGTTCTGCTAGCTTAGATAGCGGAATGAAGCCGGCACAAAAAGCTACAAGTATTGCAAAAACCCAAGTATTTTTAACGGGTGTTTTATATTTTTTACTAAGCTCATACATACTTTTAGGCAGCAATCCATCACGGCCAAACGCGTAAAGAAGTCTAGTTCCGCCATATGACATAACAAGTATAACGGTCATCATCCCAACAACAGCACCAAGTGAAATAATGCCAGCCACCCAATCTTGATCAACTATCTGCATAACAAAGCTAACTGGATCACTTACATTTAGCTTTGTATATGACACCATCCCAGTCAAAACAAGCGAAACAGCTACATAAAGTATTGTACAAATAAATAATGATCCAATAATTCCAATTGGCATATTACGTTGTGGGTTCTTTACCTCTTCAGCAGCTGACGAAACAGCATCGAACCCAAGATAAGCAAAGAAAACAAGGGCTGCCCCATTTATAACGCCATTGATTCCGAAGGGCATAAATGGTTGCCAATTAGCAGGCTCAACATAAAAAATACCTACTCCAATAAATAAGAGAATAACACCTACTTTAATAGCTACCATGATCGTATTAAACTTCGTAGATTCTTTTATTCCAAGCGTTAATAAAAAAGCAGTGGCAAATATAATGGCTATAGCCGGTACATTTACATATGTTCCTTCTGCTGGATTAAAAGAACCAGAGATGGCCTTTGGAATGGTAATATTTAAACCTTCTAACAAAGCACCTAAATAAGCAGACCAACCTGTTGCAACTGCTGCAACTGCTAAGCCATATTCTAACAGCAAAGCCCATCCAACTAACCAAGCGACTAATTCTCCAAATACAATGTATACATACGTATATGCACTGCCCGTTACTGGTATGGATGAAGAAAATTCTGAATAACACATAGCTGCCAATGCACAGACAATAGCAGCGATAATAAAGGAAAAAAATATAGCTGGTCCAGCATGCACCGCAGCTACTGTCCCAGGAAGAATGAATATACCTGTTCCGACAATGGCACCTACCCCAAGCAGCATTAAATCAAAGGCTCCTAACGATTGCTGCAGCTGGATATCTACCTTTTTTTCCAGTAATTCGCCGAGATTTTTTCTCCTGAATAATACATTTTTCATACTAAACCCTCATTTTTTTTTGAAATATGTAAAAATTCTATATGTTTAATTCTTAAAGGTCAACTGTTTTTGTCGAATTACCAATATTTTTGTCGAATGAAAAGATGTTTTTAAAAATTCAATTGAATAGTGGAGGCGAAAATAGTTTATACAGAATGGTACATATCTCTCCTTATATGAAAGAGCTATTTTTCGATAGCTAATTAGTGTTTGATGTTAAATCACGATTCACTAGTTAACAATACTTCAATGGATTCGGTCTATTGGAGGGCACATACAAACGGAGAAAATAAAATATTAATAAAACCGCATTTAGATGCATCATGGTGAACCGTACCATAAGTAAATGCGGTTTTCTTAGAGAATTCGAATTGGTAAAATTAAGATAAAACTAAAGCCGATTTTCTCAATGACCAGAAAATCGGCTTTTATAAATCTATTTGACTTTTCCTGTACTTCATTATTTTGCAGTATAACCGCCGTCAACATGGATGGTTGTACCTGTTATGAAGTCGTTTTCTGCTAAGAAGACAACAGCGTGAGCGAGTTCTATTGCAACCCGAAAGGCTGCAAACCATCCTTTTTGACCTTAATTCGCCAAACTTCATTTTTCAATGACTCGGTTACATAAAGGTATCCATTATGAAAAGTCAGATTGGTGGTAAAAGTCCCCGCATCCTTAGGCAGGCGAATGGTACCGTATTTAAATCCACTAGCATCAAGTATGACAATTTCGCCAGCCTGGAAATGGGCTACATAAAGATTGCCCTCCGTATCGACGGCCAATCCATCTGGACCGATTCCGCCTTCAAATTGACCGAAGACAAACGGTGTTTCACGCGCGTCTTTAGCATTCTTTGAAGGTACAGAGATAATTCGATTTGTAGCGAATTCAGAGATATAAACACGTTGACCGTTCGCTGAAATCGCAATCCCATTAGGATAAGCAATACCTTCTTGAAAGAGTACTGGTTCTTCACTATTTGGCGGCAGGTAGAAGACACGGCCTATTGGTTTCGTTGCACTGGATCCCATTGGCTCTGTAAAGTAAAGTCCGCCAGCTTGGTCAAATACGAGGTCATTTAGTCCATTTAAAGGTTTGCCATTGTAGGAATCTACAATGGTCGTGCGTTTTTTAGTAACTGGGTCATAGGCGTAAAGTTTTCCAGTAACATCTGTGATAAATAGGCGTCCATCCTTGTGAAACTTTGTCCCTACTGGGAGCTCCCCTACATATGTTTCTACGATTGAAAGCTTATCGTCTTCGACCTTAATAATTTCGCCTGTAGGCGGACTAACCATCCAAATATTTCCGCTGCGGTCGAAATTAATGCCCTCCATAAATCCGCTTCCGGAAGCTACCTTTTCCCATTTACTACTAGGATGGACAATTTCTGAAATGGAATGTCTTTCCCCTTTTGGCACTGGTTTTGTTACATATAACGACTTTGCTCCAACGACTGTAACAGTAATAAGGGAGAGCATGATTAATACGGTTAGTGCTAATGCCCTTTTTTTCATTTAATACATTCCTCCTTGTTAACCCTATAAAGGTCAATTGATAAAACTTTATTTATTCATCTCTCAGCTTTCCTACACAGGGAGCCTGAATATCGCTTTAATTTATCACAATATTAAGAATACAAACAATATAAAAAAATATCCGAAATTATTAGAAAATAAGTAAGTTTTTCTTCTATTTAAATAATGTGTATTTTGTTAGACTAAGAGTTTTAGATTGTAATACTAGATGGAATTGTATATTGGTCAAAGACCTTTAAGGCCTTCTATTTTCTAATTATGAAATTAAAAACTCTCTTTTTGTTAAAATACAAAAACTGTATCTATTATAAGATACAGTTTTTAAACTTATATATTCTGTAGTTACTTATGATACGGTTCATCGCACCATTTATATTCTTTTATCTAAAGTGTTTTTATCTTTTTAGCAATGATGTCCGTTGCTTTTTTCGGATTTAAACGATATAAGAAGTCCATTATTTTTGCATCGTTTCCGGCTAATACTCGGTATTTTTTATTTTCCATACCTTTAATAATGATTGCAGCCGCTTCATTTGCGCTGAGCATCTTATATGAATGGTTGTCAGCACCTTCTATCTTAATTCCAGCATTTTGGACAATGTTCGTGTCGACTCCACCAGGAAAGACGACGGTTACGCCTACATTGGTATTTCTAAGCTCTAGATGAAGACCTTCCGTTAACATTTTGACAGCTGCTTTTGAAGCTGTGTAAATCGTTTGAAGCGGCACGGGAAGAAATCCACCCATGCTTGAAACATTAGTAATGTGAGCTTCTGGTCGATTTAAAAGGTGTGGTAAGAACGATTTGCACATATAGAGCGTCCCGTAAAAGTTAACATCCATGACCCTTTGAATTTGTTCATAATCAAGATCATTCACACTATGAAACTGTTGAAGAATTCCTGCATTATTAATAATTCCATCTATGCATCCGTGAACGGCGATGATTTCTTCAGGGAGCTTTTCCACATCTTCTCGGTTAGCTATATTAGCAATGTGTGTTGAAATCTTGTCTCCATAGACATTTGTTAATGACTTTATTTCCTCTAGGCCGGATTTGTGGAGGATGGCTGCGACTTTAGCTCCTTTTTCTAAAAGCTGGCAAACGAGTTCTCTCCCAATCCCGCCACCGGCACCTGTTACGACAATGACTTTATTGAATGCTTTCATACTATTCCCCCATATTTTATTAATTTAAAATTAACCTATTAAATAAACCTATGTGGGTTAAGTAAATGAAATTCTAAAGGTAAAGAAAATGAATTGACAAATGTAAGATTTCTACTAAACTAAAAATAGCTCTATCCTCAAGTTTTTCTCTAAGTATTCTTTTTATCTTAGTTACTCCGCAAGTCTTATCTTGCGTTTACAATTCTCCAAATTGAAGTCACATTAAACCTCTTTTATAAACTCTCATTAATTTAAAAAATCTGTCCGAAGTTCAAATGATTAATAATGGAGATGATTCATTCGGGGTATTGATTATGTATCTATTAAATGCCCATTTTTAGATGTTCTGCATTTGAAGAAAATTATTAGTTAGGGTGCTGAAAAAGACATGACTATTAGATAGGAAGAGGGGGATGTTATGGGATTTGAAGAAGAATACCAGACCTTTATGAATACTCACTTGCAGGCAAGAACCGGTGAACGGTTGAGGCGCTTGCAAGAAGGGGACAACCATGCTGAAATGTTGTTTTTGAAGCAAGTGTGGTGGCCCTCATTTCACCAATTTCGGTATCTTCATCCAGAATATGAAGTCGATGATTTTAAGGATGGCAAAAGGTATTTGGATTTTGCTTATATTCGTCCCGCTATCCGGATTTGTCTTGAGATCGACGGGTATGGTCCTCACTTAAAGAACATAAGCAGATGGCAATTTTCCGACAGCCTGGAACGTCAAAACCAGTTGGTGATTGATGGATGGACCGTAATCCGCTTTTCTTATGACCAAGTTAAAGAGAAGCCTCGTCGATGCCAACAGATTGTTCAGCAAGTGATTGGCCGATGGCTGGGTGATGATCTGGACCAGACATCTCTGTCCTTTCTCGAAAAGGAAGTGCTTCGCCTAGCGATTCGAAAAGGAGAAGACATATCCCCAATTGAAGTCGAGAAGTATTTGAAGTTAAGTGACAAGCCGGTTAAAAAAGTACTTTCTCAACTAGTCGATAAAAAGATGCTGATTCCTGCATCAGGGGTCAGGAGGGTCCGCTCTTATCGATTGGGGGATCAGGTTAACCACCCGATCTGATAAATAGACGGAACAATTCCGCTTAATTAGTAAATAGCATTAAAAATCTACCCAATAGACGGAGATATTCCGCCTATTGACTCGAAAAGCTGAAATTTAGAGGGTTTTGCCTTGAATAACCGGATAACCTCCCCTTATTTACCCCTAATCGAGCTTCATTCCGTACCTAACCGGAAAATCTCCGCTTATTTTACTTTCGTTGGTTACTCAATTGAGGACAAGACTTAAAGAAAATGAGATGAAACCCATGACGAGACGATTTTTTAAAGGCTGACTTGATTTAGCAATCTTTTTATTATTTAAAAAAAATCCAAGATAACCTCATTTTGATACGCCACGGAGAACCTTACCATAAGTAAAGGCGGTTTTTGTATTTTATTAGAAAAGTCCAATCTTCTTTTTTAGTAGCAAGGTATAAGCGAGAGAAAAATCGGAAGTATTGCGCTCAAAAAGGCACAACTAGCGGAGGTAGCTAGCTGTGCCTTTTTTCGTTTAGGAAAGACCGGGAGAACCGTCCCCATGTCCTGCCATGTCCTGAGAAAAGGTTCACTATTTCTTCACATTATGCTTTGATTTTTGGAAAAGAAAGCGTTATAATTAAATTATGAAACATGATTCCACAATACGGAACGGATAATTTGCTAGTATAAAAGGAGATGTACACTTTGGAAATCAGGTATTCAACACACCCAGATCATGCCAAAACATTTACTACGGAAGAAATTCGGAAACACTATTTAATAGAGGAATTATTTGTACCAGGCGAAATTAAACTGGTTTATTCGATGGAAGAACGTGCGATTACTGGCGGAATCACTCCTATTGAAGAAACGATTTCTCTAAAGGGCAATGATCAGATGAAAGCTGAGTATTTCCTAGAGAGAAGAGAAGTTGGGATTTTCAATGTTGGCGGCACCGGAACAATCACTGTTGATGGTGAAACGTTTGATATGGAAAATAAAGATTGCTTGTATATCGGTTTAGGTAAAAGAGAGTTGCTTTTCTCAAGTGAATCAGCAGAAAGTCCTGCGAAATTTTACTTGTACTCTGCTCCAGCTCACAAAGAATATCCGACCCAGCATGTTGCCTTTAAAGATATTGAAGGTGATCGATTAGGAGCATTAGAAACTGCAAATGATCGTGTTATTCGCAGAATGATTCACAAAGAAGGAATTCAGAGCTGTCAGGTTGTTATGGGAATGACTCAGTTAAGTACGGGAAGTGTGTGGAATTCAATGCCAACACATACACATGACCGTAGAAGTGAAGTTTACCTTTATATTGATTTAGATGAAAATGCAAGAATGTTCCATATGATGGGCGAACCAACACAAACTCGTCATATCGTGATGAAAAACGAACAAGCGGTGATTTCTCCTCCATGGTCGATTCATTGTGGGGCTGCTACAAGCAATTATACTTTTATCTGGGCAATGGCAGGCGATAATAAAACCTACAACGATATGGATCAAGTAACAATGGATGAATTGAGATAATTTGGTTCGCGCCATTCATCTTACATCTGCCAGACTACTAAAATAGAAATATAGAGGTGCTATATCATGAGTTTAAGAGATTTTTCACTAGATTTTTTTAATTTAACAGGTAAGGTTGCTATCGTGACAGGAGGAAATACTGGTCTTGGACAAGGGTATGCTGTCGCATTAGCGAAAGCAGGTGCTGATTTATTTATTGTCTCTTATGATACGAACTGGGATGAAACAAGAGAGCTAATTGAAGAAACAGGAAGAAAAGTATATTTTCATCAAGCAGATTTAACAGCTAGAGAAACTTTACAGCAAATAGTTGATACATGCCTAAGTGTATATGGAAGAATTGATGTTCTTGTAAATAATGCAGGAACTATCAGACGCAGTCCGTTACTTGAATACAAAGAAGAAGATTGGGATGCTGTCATGGAAATTAACCTGAACGCTGTCTATCTTCTAAGCCAAGCTGTTGCCAAAGTAATGGTCGAGCAAAAAAGCGGAAAAATCATTAATATCTGTTCCATGTTATCTTTCCAGGGTGGTAAATTTGTTCCGCCATACACAGCAAGTAAACATGCCGTTGCTGGTATTACCAAATCCTTTGCAAATGAGTTAGCACAATACAATGTCCAAATTAATGCGATTGCTCCAGGCTATGTTGCAACAGCGAATACAGCTCCAATTCGTGCAGATGAAGAGCGGAGTGCAGATATCCTTTCTCGTATTCCGGCTGGCCGTTGGGCTACACCGGCAGACTACATGGGAGTAGTTGTATTCCTAGCTAGTCAGGCATCTGATTATATGAATGGACATGTTCTTGCAGTTGACGGCGGTTGGTTAGTCCGCTAAAACTCAGGAACACACATCGGAAGGGCTGATAACGTTGCTAACTGGTAAATTAAATGACTTAGTAGAAAGCCAGATTTTTTCTGAAACATTACAATCTACTTTACTTCTATTAAAAGAACATGACTTTTCAGCCTATGATGCTGGACGTCATGAGCTTGGTGAAGATTTGTTCTTCTTTTTGAACGAATATGAAACGAAAGAAGCAGAAGCTTGCTTTTGGGAAGCGCACCAAGTTTATCTAGACTTTCATTACATTCTAGAAGGCAAAGAAAATATAGCAGTAGACCATATTGAACATCAGCAGGTAAAAGAAGCATACAACGAAGAGAAGGATGCAGCCTTTTTTGAAGGGGATGTCCATTCCATGATCACGATGAATCCGGGAGACGTTATGATCTGTCTCCCAGAGGATTCTCATATGACAGGGATTATTGACGGCGAAAAGCAAAAGGTTAGAAAAGTAGTTCTTAAAGTTAAATTGTAAGCGGAGACAAAAGGAAAACTGTGCGACCTAGAGTTAAATAGGAAACGGTTTCTAAAGGACCATCGTTGCATTTCAGTAGATTAAATATCCTTATGCAGACTTGAGAGGTAGGTATTCAAAATGAATATTATGAAGTCGATTAAAAAAATCCCTGGTGGATTAATGTTAGTGCCATTAGTATTAGGAGCGCTTGTCCATACGTTTACACCTGGAGCGGGCGAGTATTTCGGAGGATTTACGAATGGATTGATATCAGGTACGGTTCCAATTCTAGCAGTATGGTTTTTCTGTATGGGTGCAAGTATCAATATTAAAGCATCAGGTAAGGTTTTACTAAAGTCAGGAACACTTGTGATAACAAAGATAGCGGTTGCATGGATCGTTGCTGTTATTGCGATGCAATTCCTGCCAGTTGATGGAATACAGACAGGTATATTTGCTGGATTTACCGTTCTTGCGCTAGTAGCTGCAATGGATATGACGAATGGTGGTCTTTATGCCTCTATTATGCAGCAATACGGATCAAAAGAAGATGCCGGTGCATTTGTCTTAATGTCCCTTGAATCAGGTCCTTTAGTAACCATGTTGATTTTAGGCAGTACGGGTGTAGCTGTATTTGAACCACAAGCTTTTGTTGGTGCAGTATTACCATTCCTAATTGGTTTTGTTCTTGGAAACCTTGATAAAGATTTACGTGAATTCTTCAGTAGAGCAACAGAAACAATGATTCCATTCTTTGGTTTTGCCTTAGGTAACACGATTGACTTAGCGGTAATTGGAAAAACAGGTCTTAGCGGTATTTTATTAGGTGTTCTCGTCATCATCATTACAGGTGTTCCATTAATCCTAGCTGATAAATTTATCGGAAAAGGTAATGGTACAGCAGGACTTGCTGCTTCTAGTACAGCAGGGGCTGCAGTAGCCAACCCAATGCTTATTGCCGAAATGAAACCGGAATTTCTTACAGCAGCACAATCAGCTACTGCGATGGTGGCAACGTCCGTCATTGTCACTTCAATATTAGTACCTATTTTGACAGCATATTATTCTAATTATATGAAAAAGAAAAATGGTGAGTTAGGTAGTAAAAAAGGGGAAAAACTTACGGCTTAATAACCTAGAGAGACATATCTATGTCTCTCTTTAAATTCAGGGAGGAAATATCATGAGTCGAATTATCACTGTGGGGGAACCTATGGCACTTTTTGTTGCAGAGCAAGAGGGTCCATTGGAAAATGTTAATCGTTTTGATCGATTTGTTGCAGGTGCAGAAGTGAACTTCTCCATCGGTATGTCTCGTTTAGGACATCAAGTTACGTATATTACCCAATTGGGAAGCGACCCCTTTGGAAAAAACATCGAAAAATTTCTTCAAATGAATGGAATTGATACTACTTATGTGACATATGAACCTAGTCTTTTGACGGGAATGCAGTGGAAGCAAAAGGTAGCAAGCGGTGACCCGGAAGTGTTCTCTGCCCGCAAGAATTCTGCCGCTTCACATATGGATCTTGAAACCATCAAAAACATAAACTGGGATGGCTTTGACCATATTCATTTGACAGGCATCCCACCAGCATTATCCGCTGGCTGCCGGGAGATGGTTTATGAATTGATGAAAGAGGCACGAGCAAGGGGAGTGCAAATTTCTTATGATCCTAACCTGCGTCCCGGTCTTTGGGCTGATAAACAGGAAATGGCTCAAGTTATTAATGATCTAGCTTGTCATGCAGACATCGTTCTTCCTGGTATTGAAGAAGGGAAGCTGTTAACGGGCAGCGAAGACGTTCAGGAGATTGCGGCATACTACCATGCTGCAGGTGTTAAAACCGTTGTCATCAAGCTCGGGGCAAAAGGTGCATTTACCAGTTCTGAAGGAAAACAATTTTATACGGAGGGTTTCGCTGTAGAGAAAGTAGTCGACACAGTAGGAGCTGGTGATGGCTTTGCTGTTGGTGTGGTCAGCGGAATACTGGAAGGTCTTCCTATCGAGGAAGCGGTTAAACGCGGGGCAGCCATTGGGGCTCTTGCCGTCATGTCACCAGGAGATAATGACGGATTACCTGATAGAGAGAGTTTAGAAGGTTATATGAAAGGCTCGAAAGTAGAGCTTTAGTTGATTGCAAAAGTAAAGAAAACCCTTTTTTGCGTTTTCCTTGCTTTTGCTTTTAGTATTTAATCACAAAAAAAAGGGTATTCTCATGGAATGAGAATACCACCTATACTCAAGAACCAGAGTATCCTAGGTTCCTTGAGATTGCTAGACTATACTGTTTCATTTTTTCAATTAATGTACTGTTGATTACTTCCATTGTCACGCGATTACTTGGTCCTGAAATACTAAAGCTTGCTATGATTTTTCCTTTGTGGTCATAGATTGGTGCAGCAATACACCTTAGAACTTCTTCATTCTCAGAATTATCTAATGCATAACCTTGGATCTTAACCATTTCAATTTCCTTTAAAAAGGCTTCTTTTGAGGTGATCGTGTACGGGGTCTTGGGAATAAACTCGGTGTTTGAAATCACTTTATTAAGATGGTCTGGAGTCGCATCTGAAAGTAATACTTTTCCTACACCCGTACAATACATGGGAGCTCTGCTTCCAATACGAGAATACATTCGGATGGTTTGATTACTTTCAATTTTATCGATATAAATCACTTCTCCGTGATCCTCTATGCATAAATGAACGGTTTCATTGACTTCTTGTGATAGTTTCTCGAGATATGGTTTTGCTATCGTTACAATACTCGAGTTATTTAATAGGTTTCTAGAAAGAAAGAGGACTTGTAAACCGAGTTTATATTTGTCTGTTTCTTCATCTTTTACAACATAATTCATACTTACTAAAGTAGCTAACAGACGATGAATTGTACTTTTTGTTAGACCAACCTGCTCTGTCAGACGCGCAATTTGAATGCCATCTGGGTACTCAGAAAGCTTGTTTAATATGGTTAGGGCACGTTCAATTGACTGAACATTAGACATTACATCTACCTCTTTTATTGGGAATAGTTAAATGATATTCTTTTCATATGTTCTTTATTATGGAACATCATTTTACTATATGATACGTTAAATAGAGGCGATTTGTAAAATCAATAATGTAACACAGCCAATTATTTTGGCTCTGATAAACTGGGCTGTTGATTTGTGCTCCAGGCGCTTC
>NZ_NPDD01000238.1 GCF_002272245.1 Bacillus sp. 7884-1
CAGTGTGCCAAAATCAATAATAAGCTTTAACATAGCCAAATTTAAAAAAATGGATTAGCAGAAAGGATGGACATGATGAAAAAATTAAATATTTTATCGAAAGTGACAGAATGTGGAGTTGTTGCGGTTGTCAGGGCAGATTCAAAGGAAGAGGCCGTTAAGATTTCCGAAGCCTGTGTTAGAGGCGGTATTCAAGGAATTGAGGTTACTTTTACCGTGCAAGGCGCTGATGAAGTAATTAAAGAATTAGCTTCTTTGTATAAGGACCATAGTAATGTAGTAATTGGAGCAGGAACGGTTCTTGATTCTACCACAGCCAGAATTGCGATTCTAGCAGGAGCAGAGTTCGTTGTGAGTCCTGCCTTTGATGAGGAAACAGCAAAGCTATGTAATCTCTATCAAGTGCCATATATGCCAGGCTGCATGACCATCACTGAGATCAAACGTGCACTAGAAGCAGGAGTGGATATCGTTAAATTGTTCCCTGGAAATGCATTCGGTCCTGAATTTGTCAAGTCCGTAAAAGCACCGCTTCCACAAGTAAATATCATGCCAACTGGCGGCGTGGACTTAGATAACGTTGAACAATGGATCAAAAATGGATGTGTCGCAGTTGGAGTAGGCGGCAACCTAGTAGCACCAGCCAAAACAGGAGAATACGAAAAAATCACCGAATATGCAAAGCAGTATATTGCTAAAGTCAGAGCTGCGAGGGACTAGGGGACGGTTCTCCTGGCCCACTTTTAGTAAAAAACTTGGGATGCAAGTATTATTAAGGAGGAAAAAATATGATGCCAACGAATTTAAAGGACACGACTACTTTACATAATGGTGTGAAAATGCCATGGATGGGATTAGGCGTTTTTAAAGTAACTGACGGGGAAGAGGTTATCCAGGCTGTAAAGGCTGGAATAAGGAATGGATACACTAGTATCGACACCGCCTCTTTTTATAAGAATGAAGAAGGTGTGGGACAAGCCATTCGAGAATCGGGTGTTCCCCGTGAAGACTTGTTTATTACGACAAAGCTTTGGAATGCCGATCAAGGCTATGAATCTACCTTACAAGCCTTCGAAACCAGTCTTGACAAGCTTGGGCTCGATTACTTGGATCTTTATTTAATTCACTGGCCTGGGAAAGATAAATATAAAGAGACATGGAAGGCTTTTGAGGAGCTTTACAAACAAGGGCGTGTGCGTGCCATTGGCGTCTGTAACTTTCAGGTTCACCATTTAGAGGATTTAATCGCTTCTGCCGAAATTAAACCGATGGTCAACCAGGTAGAGTTTCATCCACATTTAACACAAAAAGAGCTGCTGGCATTTTGTAAAAACGAAGGGATTCAACTGGAAGCGTGGTCGCCGTTGAAACAAGGACAACTTCTAAATCATCCTATTCTTGAAGAAATCGCTCATAAATATAATAAATCTGTTGCACAGGTTATCTTGCGCTGGGATCTACAACATGGGGTCATTACGATTCCAAAGTCTGTCAAAGAACAACGAATTATTGATAACTCAAACGTTTTTGATTTTGAATTATCCTCAGAGGATATGGAAAAAATCGATGGATTAAATCAAGACAGTCGTGCAGGATCACATCCAGACACAATGAGTGTTGGTTTTTAATTAGAGCTCTTTTCTTAAACATTGATGCTTTTTGTAACAGAAATTAATGGTTATGCTGTGTTTTAGAAGAAAACAGCATATATTTAATTAAGAAAAGAGCTTGCAAACTAAATTCAAAGGCGCAAAATAACTATTTCCACGTTAAAATCGGCTTTAAGATTTTAACAGTAATTGTTGCGAAAACAGCCTAATGAAATGAAGCACGAGGAAGGTTCTCGTGCTTCATTTTTTATGTCCTAGAATTTTACGTTTTTCCTCCATCATGACTGTAAGGTTTTACCCAATATTAATAGTTGAAAAACATTAGACCAGGTAATAGGAAAGAAACTACCATAATTACTACTCCCAGTATGGTCACCAGGACATTCTTTTTCCAAATCCCCAAATGTATGACCGCTAATCCAAAGAGAAAACCAATAAAAATAATTATCCCACTTGCTTTTATAATGATGAATCCACCGAGTACAGCCAACACCAAAAAACTAATGATAATCAGCAAATTTATACGCCCTTTCGGATAGAAATCATGTCACACTTTTTATCATTATATATGATACCATTAATAAAGCGATGATAATGTTGAAATAGTCTGTTTATTAGTATAATGCTACACAAAGGGGAGGCATAATATGAAGCAACTTTATATAAAGCAGAAGGTATTCAGTCTTAGTGGCAAATTCACAGTAAAGGATCAGCAGGAGAAGGATGTATATTACGTGGAAGGAAGTTTTATGCAAATTCCAAAGACTTTCTCCATTATGAATACAACAAGAGATGAAGTAGCACTCGTTACGAAAAAGGCGTTCAGCTTTTTACCGAAGTTTTTTGTCGAGGTGAATGGTCGAGAGGTATTCACGATTAAGAAGGAGTTTTCCTTTTTAAAAGCACGCTATACGATTGATGGTGCAGACATTGAAGTACAGGGTAATTGGTGGGATATGGATTTCCAGGTAGTACAGCATGGTGAAGTCGTAGGTCAAGTGAGCAAGGAATGGTTCACTTGGGGAGATAGCTACAAGGTTCAAATATTGAACGAAGAGATGGAAACCATTATGATTGCACTCGTTGTTGCCATTGATTGTGTGAAGGCCGATCAGGCCGCTGCTTCTTCAGCAGCGACAACTTAATGTCGAAGTGTAAATAGTAAAGGCTAACGGGTTATCATAAACCAGAATTTGTCCTTCATCCAGTGGATGAAGGACATTTATATTTAAGCTAAAACAACGTCCTAATATTGACCTAAATCAAGTTAATCGATGATTTGGCTCGTTAAAATAAGCTTATAAAAATTAAAGGAGACAGAATATCATGACAAGATTCGGATTATTTGAGAAGATAATTAAGAAATAAGTAGTTACGTGTAGAAATATAAGTGAAATATTACATAAAAAGCTGCAGCATATTCAAAAAAATTTAATGATTCTTGTGAAGTGATTCACAAATAAGGGGAGAAACTCATTATGAAAAAACATATAAATGGAACTAAAATGGCAATCATTTGGACTATATTACGAATTTGGTTAGGACTTCAATGGATTGAAGCAGGTTATTATAAAATAAGTTCTGGGTTTGAAGTAAGTGGATTTTTACAAGGCGCAATCGCGAATGCAAGAGGAGATCATCCTACCGTTCCAGGTTGGTATGCCGGATTCCTCGAAGGATTTGCGTTACCCAATATAGAGTTTTTTAACATCCTTATTCCTTGGGGAGAATTCCTTGTTGGCTTAGGATTAATTTTAGGGTTAGTGACCATTCCGGCCTTAATGGCTGGTGCCTTTATGAATTTTAACTTTATTATGGCGGGGGTTGGGTTATCCGGCCCAGATTCAAAGCTTTTCGCAGTAGCAATGATTCTAATATTTATTGGAAAAGGGAGGTATTACTACGGTCTAGATAGAGTTGTTTTCCCATATGTAAAAAAACACATTTCTGCCAAAAAGAAGTATGCTGCAAATTGAATGATAGCACTACTTCAATAGATGCGGTGAACTGTACCATTAGTAAATGAGGTCTTTGCAAATAAAACTAACAGCACTCACTCTTTTTTGATAGAGAAGTGCTGTTTTGTTATTTGAATACCTAAATGAACATTGCTTTAGCTTCCTTTAATATTCTCCTTTAATGACAAAATACGAGCCCCGAATGGTTCCAGCTAGTTTAGATTTCTGCCTAGCAAACTTAAACTTCCCTTCTAACTCCTTTGGTACCTCCATACCCTCAGAAAGCTTAAAACCAACGGCACGCTTCGGCTTAGGGCCATCAATCGTATAAAGGACGTTGACCTCAAGACCATCTTCATAAAAGACGTAGGTCCAATTGATATTTTCCACTTGGAAGCGCGACGTTTCTAAAGGCTTGGCCGCAAACTCAATATCCCGTTCTTTTTTCAAAATTTGGTTCACATAATCAAGGGTTTCCTGGCTTTCGCTCGCTGGTACAACCGTAAATTCATGCTTGTATTTGTTCATAAAGTAACGAGCTTCATTCGCACGTAAACCAGCAAGTGCATCTGCTATTGGTGAAGATTCTAAACCAACCGTAGAAACAGTCTTAAAATCAACGGTATAGGACATTTCCACCCTCCTTATATTTCATTATTTCCTAACAACCGGAATCCACATTTCACCAAAGACTAAGCCATCGCGCTGCCCCATCTCAACCGATGCATTTGGGCCGCCAACATAGGCAACATCCGCTGCTTCTGGCAAGGCTTGGCCAAAGGCAATGCCAGTTAGTATATTACTCAACTCTTCAGAACTTCCCGCTTCCCCTTTCACAACGAGGTATTCCCCTTTTGGAAATTGGATCAATCTTGTTGCTTCTGGTAAGGATTTTTCTGTCATGACCCCAGCATAATGCATCATCTTGTTATT
This sequence comes from Bacillus sp. 7884-1, assembly GCF_002272245.1. Taxonomy (GTDB): domain Bacteria; phylum Bacillota; class Bacilli; order Bacillales; family Cytobacillaceae; genus Neobacillus. The sequence continues at coordinate 4,502 of NZ_NPDD01000238.1, forward strand.
CACCGCTTCGTTCACGGCAAAAATGTAGTCGTTTGTGGCTACAGCTTTTAAAGTTTCAAGCGTTCCATCTTGTTCGACAGAATGCCAAAAGTCTGCTTTTTCTTTGGTTATGCCAGCATAGTCTGTGTAGTCGCTCTTAAGCTCAGTTCCAAAACCTAAAACGGTAAAGCTATCTTTTTCCACTAAATTATAATTTGCCATATTCAAAACCTTCCTTTTTTTAAAATGATTCAAATGATTTGTCTTTTCATCTGATAAGTTTATAATAGCCTTAAATCATGTCAAAAAGTGATACTGTTTAGGAGGTGCGTAGCTGAATGAAAAAGGTTGAACGGATTAATATCATCATGCGATATATCAACAACCGGTCCCACTTTACCATTTCAGAAATCATGCAAGAATTTAATATTTCTCGTTCGACCGCTATTAGAGACATCAGAGAAATTGAAGCCATGGGGATGCCGCTTGTTGCTGAAGTTGGAAGGGATGGGGGCTACTTTGTCATGCACAACTCTGTCCTGCCTGATGTTCGCTTTACCGATAATGAGGTCAAAGCCCTTTTTATTGCCTTTATGGCCACAAGAAACCAACAGCTTCCCTATCTTAAAAGTCGTCAGTCTTTAGCTGAAAAGTTACTAGGTCTCATCTCAGTAAACCAGCAAGATGACCTCGTTCTTTTAAATCAAATCTTGCTATTTGAAGGGACCAACCCGAATAATCCTGACCTGCTTGATCTTTCAGACCTCCCACATCCGATGTTAGAAAAACTCATCCAAATCCTTCTTTTGGATCGATATTTAATAATTACCATTAAAGAGGAGAATGTAATAAAATCCTATCCTATTTATCTCTTGAACCTTTATCGTGAAAAAAGCCTTTGGCTGATTGAAGGCTTTGACATAAAGGAAGAAAAGAAGCAGATTTTTCAAGTCGACAATCTCACCAATGTCAAACCCTGCCCAACGAACAAAAGATGGAGTAAGAAAAAAATTCTAGAAAAACTAAGTAAGCAGAATGAAGTAATCAACCTTTACCTTGAGCTTGGACCTAAAGCGATTGCCCAGTTTAAAAAATACCACCCTCTAAAATTATCCATTTCCTACACGAATCCTTACCAAGCCACAGCCATTCTAAAGACTTTTATCAATGTCAATAATCCCGAAGAAATGACTGAAATAACAAATTGGCTGCTTTTCCTCGGTGAAGATATCAAGGTCAAGGAAATGCCAGTAGAAGTTTACGAAGGTCTAGAAAAGAGATTAAGCTTATTCTGCCCATAAGCAATGCCAGTTACACTATATTTGTTACGGTGAGCCGTATCATCAGTAAACACAAATTTACTTTTAGTGAAAGTTTTAAAGAACTATTCACTGTTCTTGACACTTCTTTCAACTGGTGAATCGCTTTCATTAAAGGAAGTTTCTTAATGAAGTAAATCTTTTTGTTTTTGGTAACCAAATGGAAATATTTGATTTTATGTAAATAAGTCGAAAATAAGGTGAACAAAGCTTTGTATATTTTCGACTTGATGCTAAAATACCAGTTTATCAATCACATCTGTACTTGAACTTAGGCTCTGTCTGAATATAAAAAGCATTTCTTACTTGTGCACTCCAATTTTCAAAGGCCGATCTCCATTCAGCAGTGCTAAAGAATTGATCAACAGTTTGAGTTTCAGAATGCCAAACTATAAAGACGTTGAGTGGGGCAATTCCTCCAGCCCAAATTCCATTATTTGCGTCAGTATCTTCTTCCCTAACTAATAATAAGGGTAGACCAAATTGAAAAGCCATAGAAGGTTCTACTTGTGAATAAACTGATCCTACCCGGGGTTAATAAAGGCCAATAATTTGTCCTTCATCGAATGAATGAAGGACATTTACGTATGAGTTCTATTGATAGGAAGGTAGATCTTCAGACTAAACCAATTATCATTCAATTCTGCAACCATTTTCCCGTTCATTTTCTCCACCAGCTTATTAGAGAGATAAAGACCCAACCCGCTAGCTTCCGTATTCGTCCTGCTGGAGATTTCCGAATAGAAACGCATAAACACTTTTTCAATGGCGACTGTACTATCTGGTTTGATGTCATTTGTTACGCTTAAAATAAAATAGTCTCCTTCACTGCCGTAGCTGATTACTGCTTTACTTTTAGCGTAACGAAGGATATTTTGAACGATATTTTGGAACACACGTACAAGCATTAATTTGTCAGCAATAATATGTCTGTCCTGTATTTGTTCGGGAAATTGGAGATCAATTTTCTTTTCCTCCAACTGTTCATAAAAGGACAAGAAGATTTCTTCTACTAAGTTGGGGAGAGAAATCGAAGATAAGTCTATTTCTTTCTGATTTGTTTCCATCCGTGCTAAATCATAAAATTGGTCGGTCATTTCCAACAGACGTTTCACGGAGTGTTCGATCACCTTGAGATAGTGCGCTCTCTTCCTTTCATCCGTAGCAGCATGTAAGAGTTGAACGTATCCGTTGATGGACGTGAGAGGTGTCCTTAAGTCATGAGAGAGACCAGCGATTGATAGCTTTACGTTCTCTTCCATCTGTTTTGCCTGGCGATTTTTTTCTTCGAATGCATCGATCATTTGATTCAATTCATCTACTAAATCCATCAATGTCTTCTCGCGAAATTGAAGAAATAGCCTGCTGCCAAAGCTAGAAGTGTTTGGGATTTCCTTTACCTTCTGTTTCAATTTGCTTATTTCTCTCTTTAAGAAGGAGATATAGAGAAGAAGCGCAAATGCTAGGAAGACAAATATCCATACCCACATAACATTCACGCTCCTTTCGTTAATCAAATTTGAAGCCTATGCCCCATACGGTTTTAATATAGTTTGTATCACCTGTGTTAAGCTTATTTCGTAAATTACTGATGTGCATGTTAATCGTTTTATCACTATCAAAGTATGGTTCATTCCAAACACTTTCATAGATATTGGCACGACTGAATACTTTTTGTGGATTTTCTAGGAATAGCAGGAGTATGGCGAATTCACGTCCAGTAAGATGGAGTGCTTCGTCATTGATCTTAACTTCACGCGTGTCTAAATTCATGCTGATGTTTTTGTAATGAATTTCTTTTCTATCACTGATTGAAGCCTTTGTGGAATGACGTAATTGAATCTGTATTCGTGCAAGGAGTTCCTTCACATCAAAAGGTTTTGTGATGTAATCATCTGCACCATTCGTCAAAAGCTCTAACTTCGACTTTTGATCACTTTTTGCTGAAATCACCATTATGGGAACACCAGAATTCTGCCGAATTTCTTGAAGGAATTCTTCTCCATTCATCCCTGGAAGCATCAAATCTAAGAGAATTAAATCTATCTGGTTTTGTTCAAATAGCAATTTCCCCTCAGTCCCTGAATAAGCACTTAGGGTTTGAAAACCACCTAAATCTAATGCTTCTTTGATGAGAGAATGAATTGCCATATCGTCTTCAATGATTAATATCGCTGCCATATCTACCGACCTACTTTATATCTGTTCGTTTAAACAGTAAGATTCCTACTACGGATGATAATACGATGGTAATGAGACTGACCAATACCATCTCAGGAAATTTTGCGATATCTGTACTCTTTGCAAAATCTGAATAGAACAAGAATGATTCTGTAAACCAGAAGGTGACCTGCTTAAAATGTTTGGTTTGCAGGAAGACACCAGCACCAAAACCTGTCCCAATGGTATAGAGAAAACTCCAGATAAGGGAGGTGGCGCTGTTTTTCGTTAGAAAGCTAATCATGACATAGATGGATACATTTGCCAAAATTAATAAATATAGAGTACTAAATGATTGGATCGCAAAGCTAACGTAATCGCTAATCCCTGCCACATTACCAAAGCCAAAAACAACTGAAAAGCTGACTATGCCGATGGCTGTCATGACGATGAGACCAAAGAGGGAAAGGAGGGAAGCAATCACTAACTTTGACAGATAAAAATGCGTGCGGCTTCGGCCTATTGATAACGCATTTCGAATCGTTCCATGTTGAAATTCTTCCCCAATAAAGAAACTAATAAAAGCACTCATCACAAGTAAAATGGTTAATCCATTCTTTTCAATCATTAATATTCCTGTTGCTCCATTGATAACGGTGTCGACTGCTTGGACAAGTTTCGTTCCATAATGGACGGCCAATCTGCTATTAGCGGCTTGATAGATAGGAAGAAAGGATAAAATCCCTAGGACAATCCATATTTTCTTAGTCCGAAATAATTTAATTTTTTCAGCTGTTAATAGATTAAGCACGGGGGGTTCCTCCTGTTAATTGCAAGAAATAATCTTCAAGTTTTTGTCTAGTTGTGCCAATTCGCGAAACGTTCACATTAGCTAACACTAACGAACGGTTGATAGCAGCAACGTCATCTAATCGTTCGAAAATGTTGATGCCAGTCCCATTGATGACTTCATAATCCCTTATCCCTAATTCGTCTAGTACAACGACGGCTTTTTGGACCTCCGCTGTTTCTAATTCAATGTATTGGCGACTTTCACGTGCCAGCTCTTCTTTTGAAAGTTCACGGATTAGTTTTCCCTGATGCAAAATACCGTAATGGGTAGCAACCTGTGAAAGCTCATCAAGCAAGTGACTGGAAAGTAAGACTGTGATTCCTCGCTCTGATACCAAGCGTTGTATTATCTCACGCATTTCCACAATCCCTGACGGATCAAGACCGTTGGTCGGCTCGTCTAAGATTAAAAACTCAGGGTTTGTAATAAGGGTAGAGGCAATGGCTAAGCGCTGGCGCATTCCTAAGGAGAAGTTTTTTGCTTTCTTTTTTCCTGTATGACTTAGGTTCATCATATGCAGTAAATCATCAATCTCTCGTTCGCTTACACCACCGTTTGCCGCTTGTACCCGCAGATTATCACGAGCTGTTAATTCTGGATAAAGGGCAGGCGTCTCAATCGATTGTCCCATTTTTCTTCGAGCATGCTGCAATCCCTTTGAGCCGGTTTCCCCAAACAGTTCGATATTCCCTTCGTCAATGGTGATTAACCCCATAATGACGCGCATAAATGTCGATTTTCCTGCGCCATTCTCGCCGATTAAGCCGTAAATCATCCCGCGCTTAATTTCAATAGATACTTTATCAAGAGCTTTATGCTTACTATATAATTTTGAAATATTCGCTGCCTTAAGAATCGTTTCAGACATTATTAATCATCCCTTCGATACTGATGAACTTAGTATAAGTAGAAGATATAAAGAATCAAACTAGGAAAGTATAAAAAAAGTGTAAAGACCGGACCATGGGCGGACCATGGGGACGGTTC
>NZ_NPDD01000239.1 GCF_002272245.1 Bacillus sp. 7884-1
GTGATTGCTAATTAATAAGCAAATCAATTAACGTGAGTAGCACTCTACCAGCTGTTATAATTGCAATCTAAATTAACTCACCAATAGCCTATTGTATTGCCAGAACCAATAAAATTACCATCAATTATAACTAAATTTGTCCGCATGTTTGTCCGCAATAAATTTTTATTTCATTCGACATTGTTTAACACAAGTTAGTAAAACCTTTATACGAAGCCGTTTTTATATTTTGATTTCATTGTATTATATATAGTCATGAATGGGCGGCATGATGTAATCTTTGGTAACTTTCGACCATCAAACATATATATTGGTAACAGTTTCTTCATATTTAAATTATAAATAAAAGAGAGCAAAAAATATGCTTTTTTGTCCTTGATTCAGGGATGGTTAATTATCTCTCATACATTTACCATCACACGTCTGCTGTTTGGTTTGGATTCTTGACCTTTCATAAATATAGGCATGGGCTGAAAATTTGTGAGTATATGAAAAGAACCACAGATTGTAATCTGTGGGTTCTCTTTTTACCATCTTTTTATAAAGTGCTGATAATTGCATATTGAAACCCTGATAAACCCTTATCTATGCTGCTTAAGCACCTGCCGGCACCATGCCGATTTCGTGCCGAAATCATGCCGGAATGAATTTATTTTGTATTTTAAGTTATTTTAAAAAATGGCTTTATTTCAAGCTTTTACCGCATTTATATATATATCATTTAATGCAGTTTTAATCAAAATTAATCAAGTTCGAAATGGAAGGCTCTATTGATTACAAAGAAAAAACTTTTTATTACATCAACAGGGTTAAATCTTAAAATATTTTTTGGTCTGGGGTTTGCTTTACCGCTGCTAGGATAATATTTTAAATTGTGATAAGTAAATATTTATTCTAGAATGGAGACTGTGGAGGTTGAGGGAAAACGGTCTAAAAAACTATCAAGAGACTACCGAGACTCCTTGATACGGAAATTGAAACTGATTGGACCACTGATATCCTCCACAGTCTTTTTGTTTGTATCATCTTTCGTAACTGAACCAAGGAAAATTTGGCCCGTCTAGTTTGGCTTCCTAGACCATTAATCAATATAATCTAGGGCTGAAAAATTCTGAGTACCTAAATTCAATGTTTTTTTATTACATAATTGTCCCCGAATTTGTCCCCGAAACATTTTTAAACTATTTAATGGGATTTAATGTAAAATGAATATAACATTGATATAATAGCTTTTTATAAAGATTCTTTAACAATATTAGACAATAATTTATATAAAATTTCATCCTTTGATGATGTCCTTTTCCATGTCATAATTTATTTAAGGTTAGATAAACAACTGTTAATATAGAAATAGAAGATAACATTCAGTAATAGTGTCTGAAGGGAGAAACAAAATGTCAGAGAAAAATATTTTAGCAGAATCTTATAATAAAACCTCTTATAAGGCGCCTAGTCATGGTCCAAGGAATATTCATGTGTTAAAAGAGGCATTCATGAATATCGATGGAGCGATGGAAAGCGAGATGTACGGTAAGGGCCAAGTCATCGACGATTTCCAAGCGAAAATGGCTAAGTACCTTGGTAAAGAGTCTGCTGTCTTTTTCCCAAGCGGAACAATGGCTCAGCAAATCGCTTTACGAATTTGGTGTGACCATAAGGGAATCAATAAAGTGGCCTACCATCCATTAAGCCATTTAGAAATACATGAAGAAGATGGATTAAAGAAATTGCACCATATTGAGTCTATTTTATTAGCAGATAAAGACAGAGTTATTCAACTTGAAGACGTTGTAGGATTAGAGGAGGACATTGCCTGTTTATTGCTCGAATTGCCGCAACGAGAGATTGGCGGACAACTTCCGGATTACAAAACACTGGAGGATATTTCGGCTTATTGTAAGGAAAAGGGGATTCGTTTACATTTAGACGGAGCAAGACTCTTTGAAATTCTACCTTACTATCAAAAGTCTGCTGCAGAGGTTTGTGCGCTTTTTGATAGTGTGTATGTTTCTTTTTACAAAGGAATCGGCGGGATTGCAGGTGCGATTCTCGCAGGCGATAAAGCCTTTACGGATGAATCGAAAGTATGGAAAAGGCGTTATGGCGGCGATTTAATCAGTCTTTACCCTTACATCTTAAGTGCCGATTATTATTTCGATCAACGAGTGGAAAAAATGAATCAGTACTATGAGGAAGCGAAAGAATTTGCCCGCTGTTTTAATCAATGTCATGGTGTTTTTACCAAGCCATCGGAACCAGTCTCCAATATGTTTCATGTCCATTTTGATGCACCAAAAGAGGAAATGGAATTGATATTAGTATCAATCTACGAAGAAACTGGCATTGGCTTAACCAGTTATGTTCGCGAAGTTAATAAGGCAGCAAGTAACTATGAAGTAAGCATTGGGGATTTGTATTCCCAGCTTCCAAAAGAAGAATTATCAAAGGTTTTTAAACTTTTAGATGAAAAAATGAAGGCATTCAAAAAGAGTTAACTTCATCCATACAAATAAACTCCCCATTTTCAGATTCAGAAATGGGGAGTTTATTATGCTATATGATATAAGGACCTAAGAATATTGTTAATAGTAAGATGTGAATACCAACAAAATACATAATTCTAACTGTACCGGTCCAATGATTTGTTTTTTTCGTATGAATCGTTAACCAAAAAGCAATGATTGCGAACAAGATCATGTAAAAATACGAACTGCCGGTAAAGGTTAAGTAATTTGGTGCGTTTGTATAAATGTTATCCACAAAAAACCGATCTTTCCAAATGACCGCTGCAATAGCGTAAAGCCCAATTCCTGTATAAAAGTACCAAGCCGGGTCACGATCAGCGATTCTATTTCTGAAAATATACATAAACACAATGAAAAGAATGGGCCAAATAAACCAAATAATTGAAAAGGCAATCCCAAAAAATGACGAAGTTACCATGCCCAGCGTTTTTCCAAGTGCATGCAGCCAATCGTCTTGCGTGAACTCAATTAAACTACTTATTGCATCCTTATTAGATGATGATATTTTTATTTTATGTCCATCACCGACCAAATCCACCCATGCAATGGAATCTTCATTCATCCACTGCGGATTAGTTGAAATTTCTGGAGTATTGCTGCGTCTCTCTGTTTTAGTCCTGCCTTCTTCGTATATATCAGCTGTATAGATATTAAAGGTTGAACTATCATTGAATTGAGTTTCTGTTCGCCCATTAGCATGAAATAAAATAATTGGTTTATCATTTTTTAATTTAAGAACGACATCTGAAACCTCGGTCAGGTTTTTCGTACCGGCTGGGTCTTGAAAATGTAATTCAAATAGCCGTGGCGTATCCTGGCTAGTAATCTTTGTTTGTACAAAATAATTGAAAAACTCTGGATTTCCTTGTGAGGATTGCAGTTCCTCCTGGAGTAAAAGTGCTAAGGTTTGATTTTCCATTGCAAAGGAGATATCGTTAACAACTTTTCCAGGGTCAACCTTTAATCTTGTTTGATAAACCGTATTTATTTTTCCGTTATTTAATTGGTGCAGAGTAAGATCGACTCCGTTTGGATCCGAAGCATAAGCTAGTATATTTACTCCCTCTTCGTTTTCCTGAGGAATAATATTCAGTTTCTTTAAATCAACATCCATAATTTTTTCGGATTTCTTACTATCGGGTGAAAGCTGAAAGAGTTCGTTTTCTTTTACATAAAGAATCATGTTTTCGAGAGGATAGAACTTCTCAATATTTGTAATTATAGTATTTTTATCTTGATCATAAATATTTTTGAAATCAAAGTAGATGATTGTATCATCTTGCTGAAATACTTGTGTCCATTTATCTACTGGTATGTCATAAGTATTCTGGTCTTTAACCTTGTAATCTTTTCCAAGTGTTGTAGTGGCCAATTTTCCATCTTCAAATCTAGTAAAAACAAATTCTCCATCTTCTGTCACTTTGACAGGAGGCAGTTTATTGAGATTGGTTACTCCAACCGTTAAGGCCCTGCTCCAATCTGAGGCAGGCGGTTCTGTCACTTTAGTAAAGTTTTCATAAAATAATAATAGCAATCCGAAAATAAGGATGACCCCAGGTATTACCCAATATAGCTTTGTTAAGAATTTATCTTTCATTTTTATCCCCCAGTAACACTCAAATTCTCTATTTATTTTAACAAAAATAATAGTAACATAATTCTGACAGAATAGGCTATTTCAAATACAATTCACTTGTAAAAAATTGTTATATAACTAATTCCTTTGAAAATCTAAGTTAAACCGCTAACCTTTTCATGTTAAGATTACTAGGAGAAAAAGATTATTAGGAGATACAAATGAAAGAGAAGAAAAAACTACAAGAGGTAGATTTATATAAACCGATACAGAGGTATTTTTCACGGGAAGGCTATGAGGTTTATGGTGAAGTAAAGGACTGTGATATGGTCGCAGTTAAAGAGGATGAGCTGGTCATTATTGAATTAAAGCTCACCTTAAGTGTAGATCTTCTTATTCAAGCAGCCAAACGGCAAAAGGTAACAAATCAAGTATATATAGCGATTCCTAAACCTAAGGTCCGGATGAATTCCAAGCAATGGGCAGATAAATGTCATTTAATAAAAAGACTAGAACTAGGTTTGATTGTCGTTTCCTTTCCAGGAAATCGCTCAAGTGTAGATATACTCATCCACCCAACTCCCTTTAATCCTAAAAAAGGCACCGCTAGAAACAAGATGAAAAGAGATGCCATTTTGAAAGAAATTAACGGACGCAGTGCCGATTTCAATGTTGGGGGCAGCAGTCGAACGAAAATCATGACTGCCTACAAAGAAAATTGCATACAAATTGCGTGTTTCCTAGATAAAATGGGACCGTTATCCCCGAAGGCATTAAAAGACCTTGGAGCAGGTGATAAAATACCCTCTATCTTAACGAAAAACTATTATGGATGGTTTGATAGGATTAAGAGGGGAACCTACATCCTTAATGAAAAAGGAAAACTTGAGATGCAGGAGTTTCAGGATCTCATAAAGTATTATTTAGAAAAACTAGAAATAAGTGACGGGGGAGAATCCAATTGAAGAGTATTACAGTTGTTTCCCTGCTAGATGTCATTAGTGAATTATTTTCAGAGGAAATTTCGATTGCGGTCTCGGATACTAGTGAGTATATCTATTATCGTCCTAGTAAAAGAGTGGATTTGAAGATACGGCGAGGGGACCTTTTGAAAGAAGGGACTATTGCATATAAAGCGGTATCTTCTAGACAGAAGGTATCGGAATTTATCGACCGGGATGTCTTTGGCATCCCGTATATGGGATGGCAGTTCCATTTTTCCACGAAGGGAAGTTGGAAGGGTGTGTTACAGCGATTTTTCCTGCTTTAACGAGCGGAAAATTAGTTGTAACGATTAAAACCGAGGATGGATGGATTCCCATGCCTTTTTCCGAAGTAATTTACTTAGAGGCGAAGGAGAAAAAAACGTTTGTAAACGGAAAGGAACATTGTGGCACCCATAAAAACACCTTACAGGATTTTGAATTTTTGCTGCCAAAGGATGATTTTATCCGCTGCCATCGCTCGTTTATTGTCAATGTCAATCACATTAAAGAGATATTTCCTGATACCCATTCGACATTTATCTTATCTATGGATAACGGAGACAAAGTGCCAGTCAGTCAATCCTACTCTAGCTATTTCCGCAGGCTGCTTGGGTTCTGACTATGCTGCTTTAGAAACTGAATTTGCTGTCTTGTCTGAATATTTCGTAGTTAATCCTCCATTTTCCTTTATGGTAAACCCTTTCAGTTAAAATAAGGGCAAAGGGGAGTGGGATGGATGATGGACAATAATTTAAAGCGGATTAGAGACCCCAGGCTTTGGGACAAGGTCGTGACACCTGAAGAGGCAGCGGATTGGATTGAAGATGGGATGACATTGGGATTAAGCGGCTTTACACGTGCTGGTGACGTGAAAGCAGTTCCGTTTGCATTAGTAAATCGAGTGAAGTCCGAAAACTTTAAAGTCAATGTCTATACAGGCGCATCTTTAGGCTCTGATGTAGATAAATTATTTGCAGAAGCAGGTATTCTTGGAAGGAGACTGCCGTTTCAGGCTGATCCAACTATGAGAAAGAAAATCAATAGCGGTGAACTGTTATTTGTCGATCAACACTTGTCACACACAGCTGAATTGGTACGTGCAAACGTGATTGCTCCTATTGATTTTGCTATTTTGGAAGCGGTATCAATTACAGAGGATGGTATGGTTATTCCAACTACATCTGTTGGCAATTCATTATCGTTCGCGTTAAATGCAAAGTCAATTATCATTGAAATCAACCTAGCTCAAAATGAAAATCTCGAAGGACTCCATGATTTATATGAACCAGGGAAACAAGGGGAGAGGGACCCAATCCCGTTAACAGAAACAGATGACCGCATTGGAACACACGGAATTCATATTGATGTCAATAAGGTAAGAGGCATCGTTTTTACCAACCAGCTTGATTCTCCGTCAACAATTGTCCCGCCGGATGAGGAAACAGATATCATGGCCCAGCATTTGCTTCAGTTTTTACGTAAAGAGGTGGCTGATGGCAGACTTACAGAACGCTTGGCCCCGCTCCAGTCAGGGATTGGATCCGTCGCTAACGCAGTTCTTCATGGGATGATTGATTCCGAATTTCAAGATTTAGAGGTCTATTCAGAAGTATTACAGGATGCGGTGTTTGACTTAATTGATGCAGGGAAAGTAAGAACTGCCTCCTGTTGCTCGATTACTCTTTCAGATGGAAAAATGAAAGAGGTATTTGCTCATTTTGAAAAGTATCGTGACAAATTAATCATGAGACCGCAGGAAATATCGAACCATCCGGAAATTATCCGTCGTCTTGGATTGATTTCTATTAATACGGCTTTAGAAGTAGATATCTATGGAAATGTTAATTCTACACATGTATTAGGTACAAAAATGATGAACGGTATCGGTGGATCTGGAGACTTTGCCCGTAACGCACGATTGGCCATTTTTGTAACAAAGTCGATTGCAAAAGGTGGAAACATTTCAAGTGTCGTTCCATTTGTTTCCCATGTGGATCATACGGAACATGATGTAGATGTGATCGTAACTGAGCAGGGCTATGCAGATTTGCGTGGTCTTGCACCAAGAGAACGGGTGGAATTAATGATCGAGCGTTGTACCCATCCAATGTACCGAGAGCAACTTCGTGAATATTATCAAGAAGCTTTGACTAGAGGTGGTCAAACACCGCATGTATTAGAAAAAGCCTTCTCTTGGCATACTAATTTTGCACAAAAGGGGACCATGTTATTTAAAGATACTTGAAACGGTTTAAAAAAAGATTTCAGATATTAATTTGCATTAATAGGAAATCTCTGTTATAGTAAAGAAGAATTATTTTTGTCTGTCAGTTGGATTAAAAAGTTTTCAAACTTTACGTCTAAAGAACTGAGCAAGGATAGTAACACAATGTGTGCACAGCACACGAGGAGGAAACAACAAATGGAACAAGGTAAAGTAAAATGGTTTAATGCAGAAAAAGGTTTCGGATTCATCGAAAGAGAAGCAGGAGACGATGTATTCGTACATTTCTCAGCTATCCAAAGCGAAGGTTTCAAAACTTTAGACGAAGGTCAAGCAGTTACTTTTGAAGTAGAACAAGGTCAACGTGGACCCCAAGCTACTAACGTTCGTAAAGCATAATTAGAACCGACATATATAAAAAGACTCTCATTTGAGAGTCTTTTTTCGTTGTTTTAGGAGTAATCGTGCCCGAGAATGAGGAAAAGAAGGGTTCTCGGTAACGAGTAGGAGCTACTCGTGCCCGTAAACAAGGAAAAGAAGGGTTATCGGTAACGAGTAGGAGCTACTCGTGCCCGTGAACGAGGAAAAGAAGGGTTATCGGTAACGAATAGAGGCTAATCTTACGCTTTAACAAGGAAAGGTAGAGTCAGAGGTAACGATTAAATTCAATCATGCCCAAGCTTTATTCAAAATGTTCACAAAGCTAAAAAAAACCCTGCTCAGTAATTGAGCAGGGCGGGTAATCGAAAAACGTAAAACGTAAAGCAAATGGTAGACACAGTATAGCACACAATCACCGCAATCCCTAATTATTTTTGAAAATAATTAAAAAACTGCCCATTTAACGTCTTCCAGCGGCTTTTTCAACCTGAGCTTGATGTTTGGCATCAGCTTTTCCATCAACATGGCGTGTGCTATCTCCAAAATAAACATCAAAATGTCCGGTAATCCCATTGTTTGCGATATACTCACGTTCATGAGGCATAAAACTCATGCTAGCTGCTATTTTTCTCCCATCTATTTCGAGGATTACCGCTCTTGGTGTCCAGGAAAATCCTCCCCAAATACTTTTGGCAATGTTGGAATCATTCGTCGTAACCGTCTCACTGTCAGCATGGTTCGCACCAATGGTACGTTTTATATTAAAACTTCTCCCCGTTGCAAAGTCTGTCACTTTTGCTGTCTTTCCAATGGTAAAAATATATTGAGCCTCCGTCAACCAATCCATATATTCTCCATGTCTTTCACTGACAACTTCTTTTACTCCAATGTTGTGAACAGGTATTCTCAATTTTTGACCTACTGTAAGCATACTGCTCCTTGTCAGGTTGTTGGTTTTTAATAATTCGGCCTGAGGAACTCCATACCTTACGCTTAAGTCCCAAATGTTTTCACCAGACGCAATGGTGTGCGTGGTATAAGTAATGATATTAGTTCCGGTCTGAGTAGGTGCATTCAATCCATCTGGTATTGTTAGAGCTAGCCCCACTTGTAATAAATCGCTATCTAAATGGTTCGCGACTCGAATACTTTCAACTGGAACATCAAATCGTTTCCCGATTACGGAAAGACTGTCCCCAGATTTGACCGCATATGTAAAGGTTTTTCTCTCTTCTTTGACAAGTGGTGTGGGTACAGGAGCAGGCGGTTGTGTCGTTGTGGCGCCAGCAGCCGGAATTGTTAACGTTTGTCCGATTGATAGATTATCACTAGTTAAGTTATTCGTACTTCTCAAGGCAGTAACAGTTGTCCCGAAGCGATTAGAAATACTATATAAAGTATCCCCCGCCACCACAGTATAGTGTACAGGTACAGGAGCTGTCGGCTGTGTAGGAGTTGCGCCAGCAGTCGGAATGGTTAAGGTTTGTCCGGTCGAGAGAAAATCACTGGTTAAGTGATTCACACTTCTTAAGGCAGAGACAGTTGTCCCGAAGCGATTAGAAATACTATATAAAGTATCCCCCAACACTACGGTATATTGTGTTGGCGCTGGTACAGGTGCAGACGGTGCTGTAGGAGTAACGCCAGCAGCCGGAATACTTAACGTTTGCCCAATCGAGAGAATATCACTAGCTTCGCACTTCTTAAGGCAGCAACTGTCGTCCCGAAGCGATTAGAAATACTCCATAAAGTATCCCCAGCGACAACAGTGTAATAGTTTGATCCCGATGACGGGACAGTTAATACTTGTCCAACCTGAAGAAAATCTGTGGATAATTGATTGGCGCTTTTCAATGCCTCAGGTGTGGTTCCAAACCTTTTTGAGATACCATATACAGTATCACCTGCCGCCACAGTGTAGGTAGTGTTAGAATTTCCATCGGATTGAGCTACACTGGCAGGGTTGTCTACAGCTTGCACGGAGTTCCTATCATTCGTACTTAACGAGATAGATGTTACCGCCATGCCTCCAAGGATGACCTTAATCATCGTAACCTTTAAACCAGGGTAGCGTTCTTTTAAGATTTGCTTCGCTGTTGCTTGGAGGCTTTTATCTGAAGAGGATTCGCTGCCTAGTTCGGCACCAAACTCCGATAACGGATCATGCAGGTATATATATAACGTAAATTCGTCACTTTGAGGATTCAATTTTCTAATTTCATGTTTTAGAACGTTCAACTTGTGTAAGATTCTCCTTTCGATAAAAAACAAATTTAAACCTTAGTATTCTTCAAGAAAACGATAATATGAGGTTGTTTTACAATAGGTACTATAGTCCCAGAGGATTATTTAAGGAAAAAAATCATATTTAAAAGGTTTAAAGGACTTTTTGTTGAAATAAGTATAGTAAGTTTTCCATTGGTGAGGTGGGATAAAAATTGAATGATATCCAATATGCTTTTATAAATGAATTTGGCCATTATGGATTCGATTTTGATCAACCAGAGACTTCGACCCACTTTATAATCGTTTCTATCTTAGTAAAAGGTTCTGATAAAGAAATCCTCGAGCGAGAAGTAGAAAGAATTAAATTAAAACACTTACAAAAAAGAGAAGTCGACGATAATCTTCGAATGGAAATCCTAAAAGATCTAAAGGATTTACCATTTAAAGTGTATGCGTATGTTATTGATAAACGGAAAATTAGGGAAGACAGCGGCGTTACATATGAAAAGACGTTTATTAAATTTTTTAATCGTAAGATTTTTGATGATTTATATCGTACCTTCGACATCCTTGATCTTGTCGCTGATGAACAGGGATCGAAGGAGTTTATGCAGGAATTTACCGCTTACGTAAAACAGAGGTGCATCCCGGACTTATTTAATTATTCCACCTTTGGTTTTAACAATAGCCACTCCGAAATTCTTCTTGAATTGGCAGAGTTTATTGCTGGGACAATAGCGAAAGGGTATGACGGAAAACATCACTCTAAACAGTATCCATCGTTTTATAAACTTTTGAAAAACAAAATCATCACCATAAATCTGTGGCCGCATGATTATAAGCACTATCTCTATGACTACCATTATGAAAAAACGGATTCAGAAAGCGATCAGATTATCATTAAACAAGCTGTAAATTTGGCTTATCAGTACATTGAGGAACATAGAAAAAGTGAAGAAGAGGATGAAAGAGTCCGAATTGATTTACTAAAGTTTCTTCTATTTAATCTGAAGGAAAATCCGGATGAGTACGTATATACGGAGGAAATTCTTGATAACCTAAATGCTATCAGAGTGAACAAAATCAAACAGCATTATTTTCGTTCAAATATTGTATCGAAGCTGCGCGATCATGGGTTATTGATTGCCTCCAGCAATAGAGGCTATAAACTGCCGGTTTGTTTAAATGATTTATATGATTTTGTTAATTTATCAAGTTTAACCATCCATCCGATGATTCAAAGAGTTGCCAAGGCCAGGGACCAAATCTTGCTCGCAACAAACAGGGATATAGACATTCTAGAAAAATCAGAATATGAATACTTAAAAAGAATGATCGAAATGGAAAAAACAGCTTTAACGAATGGCAAATAAGGGGAAATGGAAATGTTTTCATACAGAGTAGATGAAGAAATATCGATAGAATTATTACAGCAGCATCATAAGGAAGAATTATATGATTTAATCGATTCAAACCGTGAACATCTTCGGAAATGGCTGCTATGGGTAGATAAACGGAAATCAGCAGATGATTTCGAGCCAATCATTCCGATTTGGATAAGAAATTATGCGGATAATAATGGCTTTGATGCCGGAATAAGGTACAACGGGAAACTAGTTGGGATGGTAGGACTTCATTATATCGATTGGAAAAACAGCGCCACCAGTATTGGCTATTTCCTGTCTGAAGAAGCGCAGGGTCATGGGATTATCACAAGGGCAGTATCTTCGTTATTAAAATACTTATTCGAAACCTTAATGATTAATAGAGTTGAAATCCAAGTCGCTGTAAACAATCATAAAAGTATTGCTATACCTGAGAGATTAGGTTTTGTTAGTGAAGGAATTAGACGGGATGGACAATGGCTATATGACCATTTTGAAGACATAGTAACGTTCAGCATGTTGGCAAAGGATTGGATAAATAAATAGTAAATACAACTCGTTCACTTGGACGAGTTTTTATTTTGGATTAAAGTCAGTAGTATAAATGTAAAAATAGGATAATAAATATTTTATTTGGAAATCTACTGGAAATTAATCGGTTTCTGTAGGTGGCTAGAAATGAACAATTATACCAATGACAATACAGCCAGACGATACAAAGCACATGTTAGCATTTTAGGCATCTCTCAAATTCACTTACGAAACCCTTATATTATTGCTTGGTGGTCCGCTGCGTTTCCTGGATTCGGACATATGCTTTTGTCCAAGTACCTTAGAGGGTATGTACTATTTATTTGGGAAGTTATTGTGAATATTAAGGCTCATGTAAATCTAGCAATGATTTACTCTTTTCAAGGAAATATTGATTTGGCGAAGGAAGTTTTAGACACAAGATGGCTTTTAATGTATATTCCAGTTTACCTTTTTACCATATGGGATAGTTATCGAACAACGGTTGATATGAACAAAATTTATCTTTTAGCAGACAGTGAGGATCACAGTTTTAATACCTTCAGCCTAGGAGCAGTTGAAATAAATTACCTTGATAAAAGAAATCCTGTTATTGCTGTGGTATGGTCGTTATTCATGCCTGGTCTTGGTCAGCTATATGTAAATAGAATTATGACAGCTTTTTTCGTTATCTTTTGGGTGGTCGTATTCTTTTATTTTTCGCATGTCCAGGAGGCCGTTTCCCTCTTGTTTTTAGGCAAAGTAGGGCAGGCCACCATTGTCTTAAATCCTGAATGGCTCTTATTCCTTCCATCACATTATGGTTTTGCAGCTTTTGATGCTTACATGAGTGCAATCGAAAGTAATAAACTCTACAAAGAAGTACAAATGAAATATTTAAAAAAGAATTACCAAGCAACAGGTTTTCGACTACTAAAAGGACAAAAGGTGACGTGATCCGTTTGCAGTTCTTTTCCACTTTTGAAAGTAACGCTTTTTTAGAAATAGCTATTTCACAATTGGAGAAAAAGGGGATTAAAAAAGAAGCTATATTTGCGATCCCACTAGATAATAGGACAGAGGGACGCAAGGTTTTTGATTCCACACATCATTCAGACGGTACTTCATTTAGTGATATAGGGATAGCCCTAGCAACTGCCTTTTCGGTAATTGGTGCTAGTATCGGATTTAAATTAGCCTGGGGTCCAATTTACTGGGGACTTATTGGTGCCTTTATCGGATTTGTACTAGGATTGGCAATTAGACTTTTCACTGAAACAGTTTTAAAGAAGAAAAAACGAGTTTTAAAAGGGAAGCATTCAGAGGTTATTCTCATTATTGATTGTGAAGAAACACAAGCTGAGTTAGTCGAGAATATTCTTTGGAACTATTTTGCATTAGGAGTAGCAAAAGTGAATTGAAAAAGCACCACTTTTGAATCGTGGTGCTTTTCTACGAAGAGGGTCTTGAAAACTCTTAACAATCCGCAACGTTCACGTTTGGTACTTTTCTAGTAAATAACTTTGTATTTGTTCCAATATAGACTCCGGTTAATACAAATGCAGCCCCGATTCCATGAGCCCAGGTGAAGGTTTCCCCTAAATAGATGGTAGCCATCAATACAGCCGATACCGGCATGACATTAATAAAAATTGAAGCTTTGGCTGCACCAACCTCTTTGATTCCGTAATAATACATGATAAAGGAAACGACGGTTACAAAAATACTCATATGGGCAATCGCAACCCAGGTCGAAACATTGGCCTGCGCAATATCCTGCCAGGACGTTTCAACAAAAGCAAACGGTGCTAAAAATACCGTACCAAACGCAACCGCGTAAGTAGTGGATTCCACGGCACTATATTTTTTCAAAACCACTTTACCAACCACACTGTATAAAGCCCAACTAATGACGGCACCAAGTAAAACGAAATCAATCGTTTCAAAGCCTAATTGAAACAATGTTAGGATATGACCATCTGTGATAATAAAGGCAGCCCCCGATAGGGCAATTACCATGCCAATAATATGATTCTTCGTGATTTTTTCTTTTAAAAATAACCCAGATAGAAGAACAATTAATACCGGGTTTGAGGCAATAAACAGTGAACTCTTAATCACTGGTGCCTGTTTCGTGGCAATAAAAAAACAGATATTATAGAGTGCGATACCGGTTAAGCCAAGAACTGCAAATAATCCATAATCCTTCAGTGTTGGTTTCTTTCGGTTTTTTTCCATAATCCACATAAGTGGAAATAAAAGAACTGCAGCCCCTAAAAATCGTAAAAATGCTACCGTTGCCGGTTCAAAGCTTTGAACGGCAATTTTACCAGCAATAAAAGCACTTCCCCATGTAGCCGTCGCAAAAAACAACATACTGTAAATCAACCATTTATTTTTCATACCAATCCCCTAATTCATAAACTGTAATAACTTGTATTTTACCATCTTTTTCGAATTTCGAAATAAAAAATTTTAATCTTACAACTTTTTTTCAGCCGTCCAATTCATACATAAAACCCCTTTAGTTGGAAAACGATATAAAAACTGGGAGGGGTGTACGATGAGGAAGAAAATCTCCAAGTTGTTGATGAAAAGTCTCAATACAGAACCAGAATATAAGGAAAAATCCAATACAGAAGAAATTACATTAAAAAAACAAGACATTAGCAGCGACTATGAACAAAATTTAGCGACTTTCAAGACAATTTTTAGTGTGCCTTTAAATACGGATGTTAAGGTACGTGAGTTTATCATCCGTTCACTAAATCGCCGTGCCTTTATTTTTTTCGTCAGTACCATGGTTGACCTAGAGCATATTAAAGAAAGCATCATGGAAAAACTATTGGGAAACGAGGAGCCTTCAGCTAAGATTGAAGATATTGTTTCCTACCCAATGGCAAAGACTGCAACCAATATAGGAGAAATAACTGAATTCATTTCGGGTGGAGTCACTGTACTCTTTGTGGAAGGCGATTCTCAATGCTATTTATATGAAACGACCAAAACGCATGGCCGTTCCATTGAAAAATCAGATAACGAAGTCATTGTAAAAGGGGCAAAAGAAGCTTTTAACGAAAAAGTCGTTGATAATATTGCCTTAATCCGTAAAAAGATTAAAAATGAAAATCTTATCGTTGAGTCAAAGATTATTACAAAACGTTCAAGAAATGATGTATTTCTTGTTTATGAAAAAGACTTAGTGAATGATGAACTACTTCAAACAATAAAAGATAAGTTATCCTCTCTTGATACGGATAAGATTCTCGATTTAAGTATTCTTGAGCAATATCTAGAAGAAAGACCAAGGTCACTATTTCCAACTCTATTATATACGGAACGTCCTGACCGGGCAGCCTCATTCATTGAAGAAGGTCACATCATATTATTAATGTCAAATTCACCAAGCTGTCTGATTCTTCCTGCTACCTTCTGGACTATGTTCCATTCGCCAGAAGATCATTACTTGCGTACACCCTACGGTAATTTCATTCGGATTTTGCGATTCCTTGCCCTGTTTGTTGCCGTTTTTACCTCTCCATTATATATTGCGATTACAAACTTTCATGTCGGCATGATCCCGCCAGATTTATTGATGGCGATTGCCGGAACCAGGGAAAGGGTACCTTTTCCATCAATAGTGGAAGTCCTCATGATGGAAATTGCTTTTGAGCTTATTCGTGAAGCGGGTTTACGTGTGCCATCTCCCATAGGTCCAACCATTGGGATTGTCGGTGCGTTAATTTTAGGTCAAGCCGCTGTGCAGGCAAACATCATTAGTCCAATTGTCATCATCGTCATAGCCTTAAGCGGATTGAGCTCATTTATTATCCCGGATGGAAGCTTGAATTTTGCCATTCGTATTACACGATTCTTATTTATTTTTTCAGCTGGCTTTATCGGAATTTATGGAGTGATGGCTTTATTAATGGCAGGACTTTTTTATTTAACGTCATTGAAGTCATTTGGCACACCATATTTTGCACCGATGACACCACATTCTTTTTCTTCAAAGGACTTAATAATCCGTCATGTTCCAATGAAAGAAAGGTTTCGCCCAGGATATTTAAAACCAAAGGATATCGTTAAACAAAGAAAGGGATAAGAATATATGAACCAGCACCCTGGAAAACTAGGAATTCGTGAATATGTTTCCATCGCTATATTAATGGTTGGAGCGAAAGCCACGGAGGATACACCAAACATGCTGTACAGTAAAGTACAAAATGCAGCATGGATGCTACCGCTACTATCAGCCGGAATCTTATTTATCCCTCTTTATTTATTATTAAAAACAATGGCTTTGTTTCAAGGGAAAGATTTGTTTTCCGTTATTAAAAACATACTTGGAAAATATTTTGGTTTTATTGTTTGTTTGGTTATATTTATCCTTAGTTCATTAGGGGTTTCGGCCGGTACCAGAACGTATATTGATATCATTCGAGCGTTTTATTTTACGTCAACACCTAATGTGATCATCTATGCTATTTTAATGATTATCAGTGCATATGGTGCTAAAAAAGGCCTTCAACATATTGGATCGGTATCTTATCTGATTGTTTTCTATGTGCTGGTCTCTTTGTTTATTGTCTTTTATCTCAGTATGCAGCATGGCCAAATTCAATCCATCTTTCCCATTTGGGGTCCTGGCACGCTTGAAATTTTGAAGCAAGGCCCACAACAACTAACCTTATTTGCTGAGTTTTTTTTATTTGCGATGATTATACCGTACTTCACATCCAACAAAGTTTTCAGTAATGGAACTTGGATTGCGTATGTTTATGTCAGTATCCAAATTAGCGCCGCAACTTTTCTTTTTATCTGTATGTTTGATACCTCACTAGGTGGAATTGGTTATCCATTCCACACAGTGATTCGTTTTATTTCGCTTGGGGAATTTATTCCGAATGTCGAAATCATATTTTTCATCATTTGGATTATCAGTGCATTTATTCGGTTCACTGCATTTTTGTATATAAATGCTCTCATGTTTGGTCATATTTTTAAAATTAAAGACTTTGAATACTTGATTCCATCACTTGCAACGATTTATTTATTGATTGGAAGCATTCCCGAATCACCCATGGATGCCGGTCTAGACTTTAAAGCACCTATTACAAACATAGTGGGTCCAACGTTTGCAGTTATTTCGATTCTTTTATGGCTGGTTGCATTGCTAAAAGGAGAATTTAAACATGCTAAAAACAAAAACAGTATGTAGATTATTGCTTTATTTCGTCATGATTTGCATTTTAACAGGCTGTTGGGATCGTGAAGAAATTGAAGATAAATCCTATGTCATCGGGCTGGGACTTGATCGTTCTAGTCAGGAGGGTAAAATTAAAGTTACCATGTTACTAGCCAATCCCGAGGTGGGGAGTATGCAAGGCGGTGGCGGTTCAATAGAAAAACCGCAAGAAATTATCTCCTTCGATGCCAATGATTTCATTGCTGCAAAAGCAACTGCTAATGCAGTCATCTCCCGCAAAGTAACTTATGAACTATTAAAAATTTTTGTTGTTTCTGAGGATTTCGCAAGGGACAAAATCTTTCCTTCTACGTTCTATGATATTACAAAGGATAAAGAAATCCACCAAAATAGTTATATAGCTGTATCTAAAGAAAAGGCTAGCCAGTATTTTATTCATAATCGCCCGAAAATGGAAACTAGACCGCATAAATACTATCAATTTATGATCAATCATGGAATTGAAAATGGGCTGATTCCGGATTCTACACTCTTCCGTTATCTTCAAACAACGGAAAGAGGGACAGACCTCTTTTTGGCGATGTATACCACAGCCGAAAAGCAAAAGCATCGTGAAATAAAACAGGAAGATGAATACATGGCAGGTGAGTTGACTGCTACAGGGGAACTGGATGATACCCAATTTATTGGATCAGCGGTCTTTAAGAATGGCGTAATGATTGATAAGCTTACCGGTCAAGAAACACGCGTTATCAATATTCTAGATGATACTACGAGTATTAATGCAATATTAGTGAATTTCTCTGACCCCTTTTCTGACAATAAGAAACAGTTTTCAGCAAGAGTCTCGAAGACAAAAAACAATACAGTAAGGATGAACCTGAAGGGACCAAAGCCCAAGATTTTTATAACCATACCTCTAGAGTATGAAATTATGTCAAACCCAACAATGGTTAACTTTTTAAAGGAAAAAAACCGACAAATCTTAAAACAAAAAATAGTCAAGGATATCGAGGTCTTAAATGAAAAAGTGTTAAAAAAATCACAAACCCAATTAAAAGGTATACCATTCCCTTTATCTTTTTATGCGCGAAAATATTTTGGAACGATTCAGGAATATAAAAAATTTAATTGGGCTAAATCGTACATAAATGCAGACATTCACGTTAAAGCAGATGTTAAAATTGTGGATTATGGAAAAGTTATAAAAAAGCCGATAAAGGTGGGGGAGTAAGTTGCAAATTCTTATTGGTCTCGCTCTGTTCTCGATTGCGGTTTATACCTGTGGCTTTGGTGTAACTTTATGGAAAGAAAAACAAAAAATGAGTGCAATTGCAGTTTTTTTCCTTTCAGTTACCATTATCATTCTCCCGTTCTTTTCGATTTTCAAAATATCATAAAAATGGTTTATCTTAGTAGGAAAAACACTGCTATTTAATCACTGGCAAACAAGTATTTTATCTGGTATTATTGGAAAATATATAGCGAGGTGATAGAATGGCTAATGCAAAAGTTGGCGATAAGATTTCCTTTAAACGAGAGGGGAATTCTTTAGAAGGTGTGGTTACGGGAGTAAGGGAAAATTCCGTAATGGTTCAATACGGTGTTTCAAAAGAAAAGGATGAACCCTTGATCACGATTGTAAATCATAAAAATTACAAAATTTCAAAATAAGAAGCAACCTAAATGATAATCCTTCCAACAAATAAAAAATCCCTTTCATCCAAAGGGATTTTTTTCATTTATTCTTTATTCATGATTGCGTTGTCCTTTGTCATTGCCGGTTAAATTGTTTGCAGCATTTTTAGCAGCATCGACTGCATTCATAGCGACATTCTCAGTGGTTTCCAAGGCACTATGAAGAGTATGAAAGGCAGCACCTGCTGTTTCTTTAATACCTTCTGCAACACCTTTGTTGTTTTGCTTTTGGTTAGACATCCTGTTTCACCTCCTAGACAGATATAGGTTATGTAGTTTAGATTGCACTATACGGGATGATTGCAAGGAACAAGCATCGGAAAAATATTTCCATTTTGCTTATTCATTCTATAGGGAATAGTAAAGTTGAAAATATAATGTATTAGGAGGAATTAGGATGGAAGAAATGAAAAAAATGGAGAAGTTGCTTCGGGATTATGGTTATCCAGAAAAAGCAATTCCACGTTTAATGAGAGAAATAAGTTCAATGAACTATGATAAGGTGAAAAAGCTAATCCTGCCATATAACGATATGACAGCTGGAAGATCGTAATGAAATTCATGAATTAATCATAATAACATTATGTAAACTAATAAATGAAGAGCCAACATCAAACCGGCCTAAGTTAGCGAATACAAAAACTGAGGAGGCTTATCGAAATATAGAATCCATTTTGGATGATTGGTTCAAAAGTTAAATTTCAGAATTAAAGCCAGTTTCCTTTGAACTGGCTTGTTTATATAATTCCTGCTCCGGATTACATAACTTATGCAAAGACGCCGCTACTATGGACTCATACCAGTAAAAACATATATTTCAAATTTTTGGTGAATAATAGTAGCAATATGATGAAATTCGGTGGTCCTCATGCAAAGTTTAATAAAAATCTTAGTTCCACGGCAATTATTTTTAATGCTGATACTTTCGACAGGATTGCTAAATCATGTCATCTTGATTCCCAATCTTCTTCAGGCAGCTGGCAGGGATAGTTGGATAAGTGTTATTGTTGCATATCCTATTTCTCTTTTATTTCTTTGGCTAATTTATTTCATTGTTAAAAATAGTCCTAATGAAGGGTTCTTTTCAATGATAGCACAACGTCTAGGAAAGGGTTTTTCCATCCTATTCTCTATTCCGGTCATGCTATTCTTATTCCTTAGCGCCTTTATTACATTAAGGGACTTAATGATATGGTTAAAAGCTTATTTTCTTGGTGAAACTGCTGTTTTTGTCATTAGCTTCATCCTCATTTTAGCATGTTTCTTAGTAACTCTTGCTGGTGTCAAATCAATGGCAATCTCGAGCGGTTTGTTACTCCCCCTAGTTATTTTATTAGGAATATTTATTGCACTTACAAATACTACGGTTAAGGATCCGCATCTCTTATTTCCTATTCTGGCGGATGGATATGTTCCTGTTTTGAAAGGAGTAATCTATGTACTTTCCGGACTTCTTGAAATTTACATCGTGATATTGTTACAGCCATTCTCCCAGGAACAAATAAAATTTAAGCATTTGTTTATTTTATTGACTGCCTTAACAGGCTTAATATTTGGCCCACTTTCTGCTGCAATCATGGAGTTTGGCCCAGCTGAAGCTGCCCATTTTAGGTATCCAGCATATGAACAGTGGCGTGTATTAAGCATAGGGGAGTATATTTCTCATTTAGATTTTTTCGCTTTATATCAATGGCTTGCTGGAGCATTAATTCGTATCGGTTTATTCATGTATCTTTTAGGCACATTTTTCTCCAAGAAAATGAAACATTACAGATATTCCATTTTAATTCCTATAAATATGAACAGAAAAGCTTTGGTAAGTAGGAGAAGTAAACAAGCCAGTTTCATAAGTGACTGGCTTTTTGTAATAGAAGGATTATAAAACAAGGTAAAATTAGAACCTATTAAAACAATAATTTAGTACAATTAGAAATAACTAGATGAATGGCATATATCTTGAAAGGAATGGATGATCAAATGCAAAAAATTTACCTAGATTACAACGCAAGCACCCCTTTAGCACTTGAAGTGGTTGATGCGATGCACCCGCTGTTGAATGATCACTATGGTAATCCGTCCGCATTACAATGGGCGGGAAAACCAGTAAAAGAGCTATTACATAAAGCTAGAAAACAAGTTTCGGAGTTAATAGGCTGCTCTTTAAGTGAGATTATTTTTACCTCAGGTGGGAGTGAAGCCAATAATCTCTCTTAAAGGTTTTTATTTTAAAAATCAGCATAAAGGGAAACACATCATTACCTCGAAAATTGAGCATCCTGCCATATTGAATCCCTGCAGGTTCCTTGAAAAAATAGGGGCGAGGGTAACATATGTTGGTGTTGACCAG
Source organism: Bacillus sp. 7884-1 (assembly GCF_002272245.1). Taxonomy (GTDB): domain Bacteria; phylum Bacillota; class Bacilli; order Bacillales; family Cytobacillaceae; genus Neobacillus. The sequence goes on from NZ_NPDD01000239.1 coordinate 21,068, forward strand.
TATGGGAGAGTTTCTCCTGAAGAAATAGAACGGGCAATCACTAAAGATACGATTCTAATAACAATCATGCATTCTAATAATGAAACAGGTACCTTACAACCAATAATGGAAATTGGAGATATAGCTGAAAAGTACGGAATTACTTTTCATACAGATGCTTCACAATCAGTCGGTAAGGTTCCGGTCGATGTGAATGATATAAAGGTGGATATGCTAACGATCGCCGGACATAAATTGTATGCTCCTAAAGGGATTGGAGCATTATTCATACGAAATGGTGTAGTGCTTGAACCGCTTATTCATGGTGCTGGACATGAAAATGGATTACGTGCTGGGACGGAAAATACATTATTAGCGGTTGGATTAGGCAAGGCATGTGAAATCGCCAGTCTTCAAATAAGTAATTCCAAGCTAAAGGAATTAACGAATTATTTTTGGAGGCAATTAAAGGCCGAGTTTGGTGACATGGTTGTCTTAAATGGACATCCAGAAGAAAGGTTACCAAATACCTTGAATGTGAGTTTTGTTAGAAGGATTGGACAAGACTTACTAGATAAAATCCCGAATCTTGCCGCTTCTACCGGTTCTGCCTGTCACGCAGGAAGCATTGAATTATCACCAGTCCTAAAGGAAATGAATGTACCCGAAGAAATTGGAATGGGTGCGATTCGATTTAGTTTAGGCAGGTATACTACGAAGGATGAAATAGATACGGTCATTAAAGGGTTTAAAGAGATTTTTTAACAAGTTTAGAATGACAAGCAAGCATATTCAATCCCTTTAGGCTCAATTATTTTGTCTATTGGTTCTATCTTGTTAAGATAGAATAATGATATAAACAATATTTTACTAACTAGTATACATAAATAGGGGGCAATTTTGTGGAAATTGGGTTAAGCACGTTTGTAGAAACAACACCGGATGTTGAGACCGGTAAAGTCATAAGTCATGCACAACGGATACGTGAAGTGGTGGAGGAAATCGTATTAGCCGATAAGGTAGGACTGGATGTCTTTGGAGTAGGGGAGCATCATCGCGAGGACTACGCTGCGTCATCTCCTGCTGTCTTGTTGGCTGCCGCGGCGTCACAAACAAACAGAATTCGTTTGACCAGTGCGGTTACGGTTCTTTCTTCTGATGATCCAGTGCGCGTGTTTCAGGATTTTGCAACGCTCGACGCGATCTCAAATGGGCGTGCAGAAATCATGGCTGGCCGGGGATCCTTTATCGAATCCTTTCCGTTGTTTGGGTACGATTTAAAGGACTATGATCAATTATTCGAAGAGAAGCTGGATCTACTTTTAAAAATAACGAAGTCAGAGAACGTAACTTGGCAAGGCGAACATCGCCCAGCTATCAATAACTTAGGTGTATACCCAAGACCGGTTCAAAATCCACTGCCAGTATGGATAGGAAGTGGCGGCAATCAGGAATCTGTCATCCGTGCAGGCTTGCTTGGATTGCCACTTGTGCTAGCTATCATTGGTGGAAGTCCGCAGCATTTTGCACCACTTGTGCAGCTCTATAAAAAAGCAGCGGAACACGCGGGTCATGATGCTTCAAAACTGCCAATTGCCTCGCATTCACATGGGTTTGTTGGCGAAAGTACAGAAGAAGCTGCGGCGAAGTTTTTCCCTTCAACCCAGCAGGCGATGAATAAATTAGGACGTGAGCGTGGATGGGGGAGATATGACCAAACAACCTTTGATGCAGCACGAAGTCTACACGGTGCATTGTATGTAGGAGACCCGCAAACGGTTGCCGAAAAAATCATCAACCTGCGAAAGAATGTTGGAATCACACGGTTTATGCTCCACTGTCCAGTTGGCACCATGCCACATGAAGATGTCATGAAATCAATCGAATTGCTAGGAAAAGAAGTAGCACCGATTGTTCGTGAAGAAGTGACTAAGTGGGAAAAGGAAAACGAAGGAAAATAGGCACTTTACGCAAAAATCAGCCAAGAGCAATGGGTGGGTAACAATCGCGGGTGGATTGTTACCCAAAATCAGATTCCTACAATGATGGATAAATGAAATGTTTAATGTGCTGGCACATGTTCAAAAATTCACCAAAGCGTGATACATCAATAATCTTTGAATCTTTCCTTGGACTTGTTGCAGCATGAATAATGACATCCACATCGTTTATGGCTGCTTCTAAACCTTCACCCGTCAAAAAATCACTATAAACCCAATCAAAATTTAAGTTGTCAGGTTTTCTTCTTGAAGTTATTTTGACTTCATAGTTCGTATTTTTCAGTTGCTTTAACAAAGCTGAACCTAACTGACCCGTTGCACCAGTTACTAGTACCTTCAACTTAATCCCTCCAGGAATCGTCTATTGTCATCAATTTCTAATATTCATTCATAATCGAAAATATTCAAAGAACTATTTTGTAAAGGAAGACACATTTCTAGCTAGTAACCACTTATTAACATTGAGTGTTCCAAATGAGAAATTAAAAAGAGACATCATCCAAACTTTGGATGGCGTCTCTTTTTTTAAAAGGGATAAAAGACGTAGTCTAATTGTACGAAAATTTCTAATTTACATAAAATTTACCATTTATTCACTATCCACTTACATTCCTAATCTATGATTATCACTGTTATAGAAATCTAATAGGGGAGGAACAAAAACATGAAGTCTCGTCTTAAAAAGAAGGCCATTCCATTTATCGCAACCACTATTCTCGCAACGACCGCTTTATCTACGCAAACCTTATTTAATGAGGGAAGTAATCAAAAGGCGGAAGCACAATCCTTCTCTAAAGAAGAAGTGAAAAAGAAGGACGCCACATGGCTGGCTGGTGATCACCACATACATAGTGAATGGAGTGTTGGCTGGGATAATTCAACAACTCCACCAACTCCGATCCGTGCTGGGGATGCTATTTATCCAACTGTAAAAAATGCAGAAAATGCGAAGAATTATGGTCTTGATTGGATGGTTACAACGGATCACGGCGGTCCGAACCATTCGAAAGTGAATTTAGAACAAGCATATCCTGAATTATTGAAATCTCGTCAAGCTGTTCCTGAAGTTCTTCAGTTTTACGGAATGGAGTTTGATACACCGGCAGCAGACCATAGCTCGTTAATTATTCCAAAAAGTGACAATGAATCTACTACACTTTTTAATCTCGAAAGCCAGTTTAATAAACGTGAACCATTTCCTAATGATGGAAGCAGAGATACCGAGTCAACGATGATTCAAGCTCTTAACTACATGAAAGGCTTGGACGAGCTTCCAATTATCATTGCCCATCATCCTTCCCGTTCTGCAAAAGATATGGGAGTCTGGGGACAAGATACACCACAGGAATTCCGTAATTGGAACGATACTGCACCAAATATTGCAATTGGGATGGAAGGTGCTCCAGGTCATCAAGCAACCTCTATTAATAAAGATGGTTCTAATGATCCTAACGGTGCCCGTGGGTCATACGGAAACGTAAACGCTCCGACAATGGGTGGATTTGACCAGATGACAGCTAAGGTTGGAGGCTTATGGGATTCTATGCTAGGTGAAGGCAGACATTGGTGGATTACAGCAACTTCTGATTCACATGTTAACTGGCGCGATGGCGGCGGCGATTTCTGGCCAGGTGAATATTCGAAAACGTATGTAAAATCTGTGAAAGACTATGGAAATATAATGGAAAACCTACGTAATGGTCATGTATTCGTTACGACAGGGGACCTAATTAGCGAGTTAGACGTAAAAGTTCAAGCCGGTGGAAAATCTCCATTACATGCTGTGGCAAAGGGAAATTCAGCATCCATAGGTGAAACTCTAACACTACCGGGCAAGAAAAGTGATGTGACGGTAACCATTCGCATGAAAGACCCGAAGGCAGCAAACGCCAATGGTGATAAGCCAAATGTAAAACGTGTTGACTTAATTATGGGTGAAGTGAATGGAAAAGTAGAAGACGAAACTACTGCAGAAAATCCAACAACTAAAGTCGTGGAGCGTTTTACAGAAAAGGACTGGAAACAGGACGGCGAATACATCTCCATTACCTATACGTTAAAAGATGTAGATAAAGATAGTTATATTCGTTTACGCGGAACAAATACAGACCAATTAGAGCCAGTTGCAGATCCTAGAGGTGAGGATCCATGGACAGATTTATGGTTCTACTCAAACCCTATTTTCATGAAGTCTAGTAAGTAAAGTAATAGAGGCGAGGGGCATAAAAACTCCTCGCTTTCCCTTTTAAAAATAAAGAAATGGACGTGAATGATTTTGAAAAAGTTATGGTTGCCGTTTTTTCTTTTTTCGCTATTATTTAGTTCTTTATTTCTACCATCAGCATTTGCACATACTAATAACAGTGAAGGCTATTCAAATATAGAAGTAAAAGAGAACTCATTGGATTATGAATTGAAAGTTGATTTGGAAGAACTAGGTCATGCTCTAGAGAAAGAAACCGATCAAAAGGAGTTAATAGATAAAGAGATTGTTCAGACTTATGTCAATTCTAGATTAAAGCTTTATGCAGATAGTGAAATGATTGAAGGAACTGTGGAAAAAACCGATATCGAAATGATTGAGGATACTCCGTTTGCGGTAATTGATTTATCTTATAATATCGAACATAAACCAGATAAACTAGTGGTTGAATATAATTTGTTCCTTGATGATTCTGACTCAAGCCATGCAAACTTTGCAGCCGTTACATTAGATGGCAAACAACAAGAAAAAATCCTTTCCTTCGAATCTAGGGAATTAGAAATTGGTGAAATCAGTTTCTGGCAGAATATGAAACAATTTATCGTTCTTGGTTTAGTACATATCTTCACAGGATATGACCATATCCTGTTTGTTATCAGTTTGCTTTTTGGGGCAAAAACGATTCGCCACATCCTAGCATTAGTTACTGCCTTTACACTTGCACATAGTATTACGCTTGCTCTTGCGACCATTGAAATTGTTCTGCTGCCAGGTCGTTTGGTCGAGTCTGCAATTGCACTAAGTATTGTCTACGTAGCACTCATTAATATTTTTAATCCGGACTCCAAACATCAGCCTTGGCTTGCATTTGGTTTCGGACTGATTCATGGATTTGGCTTTGCAGGGATTCTATCAGAAATGAGATTAGACACTGCTCATATGGCTTCGTCTCTTCTATCATTTAATGTTGGTATCGAAATTGGTCAGTTATTAATCGTGTCAATCACGTTACCAATGATTCTTTGGCTTAAAAAGTTAACTTTCAGGCCAGTAAAATGGGTGATTCCCGGCACTTCAGCAGCGATATTAGCCTTTGGATTGGTATGGTTTGTCCAAAGAACTTTTTAAAAGGATAAGCACATTATTGGTAGACATTAGATTAGGAGGAGAAGTATGATTAACGAGTACACTAGTGTGGTGCAAAGCTATGAAGGACCTGAGCTAAATATTATGATGAGAGGGGATTTGCAAATGAAACAAGCTTTACTCGTAATTGATGCCCAACAGGAGTTAATTGAGGGAAATGAAAATGAGAGCAGTGTCTTTAAAAAAGAGGAACTCTTGAAAAATATAAACTTGGTCATTGAAAATGCAAAAGAAGCAGATGCTGAAGTAGTTTTTGTCAGGGATAAAGATGTGGCAGAAGGGGAAGGGGAAGGGTTTCAAGTGCATCAAAAAATTAATATCCCTCCTGCTTCAATGATTTTTGATAAAAAAGCGACCAATTCATTTTATGGGACAGGTTTGCTAGATTACTTGAAAGACAATGAAATCGAACACCTTGTCATCATGGGATGTCAAACGGAATACTGTATTGATTCAGCAGTGAGAACTGCTACCATCAATGGTTTTGATGTAACGTTAGTAGGTGATGGTCATTCTACAAAAGATTCATCCATTCTAACTGCTGAACAAATCATGGCTCATCATAATAAAACATTGCACGGGCATTATAATGTCGACAACTTTGCAGTTGTTCGAAAAAGTGAAGAAGACTTGTTTCATCCTATTCATAATAACTACAGATAAAAACGACAGTCCTGTCGTCATATAGTATAATAGACCAACAAATTGCTAGTAGATTTGTTGGTCTATTTAATTGATATGGGCGTTATAATTATTAAATTGTATTGTAATCTGGAGGTCTGGCTATGAACATAAATTTAAAAGAAATAGTTTCAAATATTCAAAGGAAGGTGGATTTCTCAGGTTCAGTATTTGTTGAAGAGAAGGATAAGGTATTAGTAGATAAAAGCTTTGGCTATGCCAACCGTTCAGATCATTTAGGAAATAATTCCGCTACCCGTTTTGGAATAGCATCTGGTTGTAAAATCTTCACGGCAATAGCAATTTGTCAACTTGCACAAGAGGGGAAAATCTCTTTTGATTCTAAATTGATCGATTGTCTTAATATTGATTTTAAACATTTTGATAATCATGTGACTGTCCATCATTTACTAACACATACTTCGGGAATACCCGATTATTTTGATGAGGATGTAATGGATAACTTTGAGGAGCTTTGGATTAAAAATCCTATGTATCATATAAGAAAGTTAAAAGACTTCTTACCAATGTTTCAAAATAATCCAATGAAGTCCCAAGTGGGAGAATCGTTTCACTATAATAATGCTGGTTATATTTTATTAGGATTAATTGTGGAACAGGCTAGTAAACTCGAATTCTCTGATTATGTTCAAAAACACATTTTCAATAAAGCTGAAATGACGCAGTCTGGATACTTTTCATTTGACTCCCTTCCGCCAAATATAGCTTTAGGTTATATTGATAATCCTGATGGAACTTGGAAAACCAACATCTATTCTTTACCTGTAAAAGGTGGTTCCGATGGCGGTGCATTTGTAACAGCTAATGATATGGCTAAACTATGGAACGCACTTTTAAATTACCAGCTTTTAAATGAAACTTATACAAATAAGCTCTTATCCATACATACACAAGTCAATGAAACTGGTTTCTATGGTTATGGTATTTGGATAAAGAAAAAATCAGATAACAATATCCTAAAATACCATGTTATGGGATATGATCCTGGTGTGAGCTTTCATTCTGCTTATTATCCTGATTTATTAATTAAGGTTGTTGTTTGCTCCAATAAGTCGGATGGAGCATTCGATATAATGCTTGGAATTGAACAGGAATTAACGAAAGCAAACACCTTGTAAATACACACGTTAGAAGTTCCTGGCTTAGAAATGTAATTTGGCAATAAATACAACAAGGAGCGGTGGTCTATTGCCGCTGCTCCTTGTTGTATTCACGCACCTATCCTATGGTCATAGGATTCTTTCAGGCGTTTTATATCTTCTTTAGGTGGTAAACCAAATAGTCGGGAATATTCACGGCTGAATTGCGATGGACTTTCGTAACCTACCCGGAATGCAACATCTGCAGCACCTGAAACCTCAGTTAATAACAAATGACGGGCTTCCTGCAGTCTCAGATGTTTTTGGAACTGTATGGGGCTCATTGCGGTAACCTCTTTAAAAAGTCTATGAAGCGATGAAACACCCATATTGGCTATTTCCGCAAGTTCCTCCACCCGAATAGCCCTATCATAATTATTCATGATATGTTCGATTGCGTCACTAATTTGGTAGGCAAAACTTCCTTCTACTGCAATTTGTCCCAGTGCAGCACCATGCCGTCCTTGAAGAACCCTATAGATGATTTCCTTTTTGATAAGAGGAGCAAGGATCGGGATATCCTCAGGATTGTCAAGTAAGCGAACAAATTATTATTCCAATTCCAGGTACAACAAAGTTACACAGGTTAGAAGAAAACTTGAGTGGTGCTGATATTGCTTTAACAAAAGAAGAATTAGATAGCTTAAATCATGCTTTATCAAAAATTGATATTGATGAAACACACTTTTAATGAAAATAAATTGATTAAAAAACTGGAGGAGTTTTATATGCAAAAAGTAATTTTGAACAATGGTGTTGAGATGCCTATACTCGGGTTTGGTGTTTTTCAAATGAATGATCCACAAGAATGTGAACAAGCGGTTTACGATGCTCTTATGGCAGGCTATCGCCTAATTGATACACCTGCCTCTTATCTAAATGAAGAAGCAGTGGGCAGAGCCATTAAGCGGAGTGATGTACCAAGTGAGGAATTGTTCATTACAACCAAACTATGGGTTCAGGATGCCGGTTATGAGAGTACAAAGGAAGCATTTTAAAAATCACTAGAAAGACTGCAATTAGATTATTTGGACTTGTATTTAATTCATCAGCCATTTGGTGATGTACACGGTTCTTGGCGTGCAATGGAGGAGTTGTATCGCGAAGGTAAAATCAAGGCTATCGGAGTAAGTAACTTCCATTCAGACCGCTTGATTGATTTAATCATTCATAATGAAGTCACTCCTGCAAGTTAACCAGGTTGAAACGCATCCTTTCAACCAGCAAATTGAAAGTGCTCAATTCATGAAAGAGAATAATGTGCAAATACAGTCTTGGGGACCTTTTGCTGAAGGTAAAAATGAAATCTTCCAGAATGATGTGTTAGTTTCAATTGCGGAAAAGTATAATAAATCCGTTGCCCAAGTGATTTTACGTTGGCTTACACAAAGAGGAGTTGTGGCTATTCCAAAATCGGTTCGTAAGGAAAGAATCATCGAAAACTTCAATATCTTTGACTCCAAGTTAAGCCAAAAAGATATGGAGAAAATTGCTGCATTAGACACGAAAGAAAGTTTGTTCTTCTCACATAGGGATCCTGAAATGGTGAAATGGATTGGTACAAGGAAACTCGATATTTAATTACACAACAAGGCTGTCCGCTATTATTAATTGGGACAGCCTTTTTCATTGTGAATCATTGTACTTGCCCGTTAATAGGGTCATAGCAGGAACGCTTTTTTTGTAGTTTAAACTGTATTTACGGTGCAGGATACTGTTCTGTTTGAAACTTTTCAATAACAATATAGAATAAATACAACTTTTCTGTAGAAAAATACTTCTATTAAATTCTTTTTAGGAGTGTACATATGGAACAAAACCTTTATGAAAAAGTTGGTGGAGAAGAAGCGATTGCAAAAGTGGTGGACTATTTTTACTCCGAGTTGGTTCTTAAGGATGATACAGTTAATCATTTTTTTAAAGAAACGGATATGGAAAAACAACGTCGTCATCAGTCAAAGTTTATTAGTTTTGCATTAGGCGGTCCAAATCAATATACTGGACAATCTATGGCAAAAGCACACGAAGGGATGAATCTACAACCAGCCCATTTTAATGCGATCGAAAAACATCTTCACGACGCGCTTGCTCATTTTGGAGTGAATGAAAGAGATATAGATACAGCATTAACGAAAGTGGCATCTCTAAGAGACGACATACTGTATAAATAACTCTAGGTCTGTTTAGGAATTTTAGAAGAGAAGATCGTGCTGCCATTATGGTAGCTTTTC
>NZ_NPDD01000240.1 GCF_002272245.1 Bacillus sp. 7884-1
TACAATTATATGGACTTAATCAAAATTCCTCCAATAAATATCATTAATATTTGTATCCTCTGGCTGAACAATTGCTATAAAAAGACTCCATTCAAATATTACCAATCGATTTGATCTCCATCTCTGAAGAATCCTCCATTGGGTCCTTCAGGTCCAATAGTCGCTAACCACAGGATAGACTCAGCAGCTTGCTTAGGAGTTATTGGAGCAGATTGTCCTCCCATATCTGAGCTTACCCATCCAGGATCGACTGCATTTATTTTGATATCACCATTGATTTCCGAAGCTACCAATCGTGTTAATCCATTTAGGGCAAATTTAGACAATTTATAAGCTCCTACTCCTGGATAAGACATTTCGCTCATCGCCCCATATTCTGAGGAAACATTAATAATTCTCCCATACCCCTGTTTTTCCATGAGGGGAATAAAGGAACGAATCACATGGTAAACACCGAAGAAATTAGTAGCCATTGTTTTCTCCAGAATGCCAAGATCCATAGCCAATAACTTTTCATTCTTATCTAAATACACGCCTGCATTATTTACCAATACGTCTAATCTTCCAAAACGCTTATTTACTGTAATGGCAGCTTGATTAATGCTTTCTTGATTATCTACATCCATTTCCACAAAAGAAACATCAAGATTTGAATCGATAAGTTTTTGCGCAGCTTCATGACCCATCTCGGGGTCCCGACTTGCCAAAATGACCTTAAAACCTTTCAATGCCAAGTGCTTGACCAACTCATATCCAATTCCTCGATTCCCGCCGGTGACAAGTGCAACTTGTTTATCATGTGACATGTAAATCCTCCATTTCTCGTTCTCAGATTGAGTACCTTCTAAAAACTCTAAAAGAGATACTCCCTATGTCGAGAGTTGTTTTGTAGAACTACACATATAATTTCTTAGTAAAATAGTTAATAAACCTAGTATCAATGATAGAATTCCTACTATCACAACGTATTGTGTACCCATATCCGATATAATTAATCCGCCCACAGCTGCCCCAAATGTTGTTCCTAAGTTAGCGGATGTTAGAAATAATCCATTCGCAAAATCAGGAGCCTCGGGAGCTGCAGACATAATCCAATACTGAGTGATATTGCCCCCAATACCTGCCAATACTCCCCAAATTAACGCAATAATCGCCATAGGTACGGTTAAATGTCCTGTGAAAAATAATAGGATATAAACTGCCCCTAATACAAAAGGATAGGTTACGACAGATTTCTTCGCATTTTTAGTTAATAATTTCCCTGCCACAATATTTCCTATAATATTGGCTCCACCGTAGACGAATAGTATTAAACTAATAGAATTCGAAGACATATTGGTAACGGTTTTCAGATAATCAGCAAGATAACTATAAACTCCGAATACGGCGGAATTTAATAAAATGACTGTTACGATAGAAAGCCATGTCATTGATTTTTTTAATACTGATATTTGAGTTCCATAAGAAAGTCTTTCCTCTACCGGCATAGATGGTACAAAAAGTAACGTAGCAATGAATGCTACGGCATTCACAACAGCAAAGAATACCATCGCCATTTGTAAAGAAACTGCGGTAGCAATAAAACTTGCCACTGGTACACCGACTACCATACCGGCAGATACCCCAATAAATACTCTCGAAACAGCTTTTGGTGCTTCTTCTTTACTTACTGAGGCGGCCGCTACGGAAAAAGCCAACGAACAATAAATTGGATGAAAAAAGGCTGGAATGATACGAGCCATTAATAGAATGGTAAAGTTAGATGTAAATATGGATACGATGTTACCAAAAACAAAAACACCTAGTACAAGTAACATGACCTTCTTCCGATTGATTCCTGAAAATAATAAAGGCATCGTTGGACCAGATACTGCAACAACCAAGGCAAAAAGACTCACCAGCCATCCTGCTTTTGATACACTGACATGAAAATGTTCGGCAATGTCAGGTAATATCCCTATAACACCCATTTCAGTATTTAAAATGCCAAATACTCCAATTGTTAATATAAAAATCACCAAATTATTCCGTTTAGTCAAATAAACAACTCCTATCTTCAACTTTTAAATGACTTTAGCTTTTATACGTGTTTTACCTAAAATCATCCTTTGTTAATAATTCTAGTGTAATCCTGGTATATAGCAATTACTTATATCAAATACCATGATATGCTTGATAGGCATTTCTGAACTATATATACTAAAACATGATAAAGGAGGAGTAAAAGATGGAATTAAGGGTTTTGCGCTATTTTCTTACTGTTGCAAGAGAAGGAAGTATTACAGGTGCTGCTGATTTTTTGCATCTTACCCAGCCAACCTTATCAAGACAATTAAAAGACCTCGAACAACAGTTAGGAAAAAAACTATTCATTCGCAGTAGTCATAGTATCGTACTTACAGAAGAAGGAATGCTTCTGCGAAAGCGAGCAGAAGAAATCATTGATATGATCGATAAATTAGAGGCAGAATTTAGTTCCATGGAGGAAACAATTAGTGGTGATGTTTACATTGGTGGTGGGGAAACAGATGCCATGAGACAGATCGCTCGGGTAGTAAAAGATTTACAGTTACGTTATCCAAATATACGGTATCACCTCTACAGCGGAAACGAAGATGATGTGACTGAACGGCTTGACAAGGGATTGCTCGACTTTGGTATTTTAATTCAGCCAGCAGATTTATCAAAATACAATTATATCAATATCCCTGCCAAAGATGTTTGGGGAGTTGTGATGAGGAAAGACAGTTCACTTGCTTCCAAAGATACCATCCAAGCTGTGGATTTATTAAATGTTCCGCTAATCTGTTCACGACAGGCAATGAAACAGACATTCTCTAAAAATGAATTTGCGGATTGGTTTGGTGAAGATTTTGATAAATTAAACGTCGTAACTACATACAATCTTGCCTATAATGCTGCCATTATGGTGGATGAGGGCATTGGTTATGCACTAACCCTTGATAAAATAGTGAATACTTCTAGTGATAGTAACCTTTGTTTTAGACATCTAGAGCCAAGACTTGAATCTAGCTTAAATATTGTATGGAAAAAACACCAGGTTTTTTCAGCTGCTGCTGATTTGTTTTTAAAAGAAATTCAGGTGAAATTTTCAAGTCTTTGACCCTACGGCTTCTTCATATCGTAGTAGCTGTTTTAATATTTATTTGACGATTATTAGCTTATCTTGAAACAATTATCTCTCTAATAAAAAAATGGGCTACATATTTGCAGCCCTTTTTACTTACCCCATATTTGCTGCTGGAAACCGAATGGTAACCGTTGTTCCTTCACCTTTTACGCTATCAAAGTGAATGGTTCCTTTATACTTTTCAGCAATATTAAAGCAAATCATCATCCCTAGGCCAGTTCCTTTACTTTTTAACGAGTAAAATGGTGTACCAAGAGATTCCATTTCTTCCTTTGACATTCCTTGTCCACTATCCGTTACTTTAATTTCAACCAAGTTCTTATTCCTTTCAGCGGTGACCACAACAGAATCACCAACTTTCGATGCTTCAATCGCATTTTTAATAATGTTAATTAATAGCTGTTTAAATTCGATTGTATTCGCAGCGATATAACAATCCTCCACCACACTTAGTACAATCTCATTATGATGTAGGAGGCCGTAAGTGTTGAGTAGATCCGTTACACTTTGAAGAACATTCTTTACATTTACTAGTCCCGTTTCAGTGTCTTTGTCGGGCTTAGCAATGGATAAAAATTGAGAAATTACCTGTTCTGCACTGTTTAATTCATTAATCAGTAACGAGTAATGCCGCTCACTATTTTTATGATATGTATTATCTTTCTCATATAACTGTAAGAAGCCTTTAACCACTGTTAATGGATTTCTAATCTCGTGTGCCACAGCAGCAGCCAGCTGTCCAGTTATTTTCAGACGTTCTGTATGTTTAATTTGCTCATAGTAGAGCTTCTGTTTCTCCAACCGTCCATGCGATAAGTAAAAAATAAAATAGAGAATGGCTTGGCTTCCTAAAAAGTTAATAATATTTCCAATCAAATCTTTACTTATATAAGGATAAAGATCTCCTCGGTCAATGATGGCAATATAGCTAAAAAGACTTATGATGGACAAAGTATTTAATAGTAAGGAAAGATGAAAGAGTTTTGTATCAAAAAACAAGATTGAAATGGCAGGAATAAAGCATAAAAATATAAAGTTGGACCAGGTATTCGGATATAAAAAGAAGATGGTATAAAAATAACTAGATGCTATGACGATGATAATGATCCTAAGAAAATGTGACTTATATAAAGGGTAAATTAATAAGCAACTAGAAAAAAAGAAAACTAAAACACCATGCATAATATAGCCTAGTCCAGGATGATGAAGAAGTGGATTACCGGCAAACAGCCCAAGTAGCATAAGTGCAATTACCACTAACACTGTGCCGTAATATAACTTTAAATTAATTTGAGTATTTTTGTTCTTCATACTTACCCCTTCTGCTAAGAGCCAAATCTTAATTTGTATCAAACTTCCTATATTCTATCATATTGCTTTATGGAAATATAAAGCTACAGGTTAGATTGTATAAAAAAAAGCCTCAGTAGTAACTGAAGCATAGAGATTATATGCAAAATATTTTAATACCCTCAGACATTTTAATTGGTTTCGGCACATTTCCAAATCGCTTTACCTTTTAGTGTAAAAATGCCGTTTTCTTTTGTTTTGGCGGAATTTATCATGGCTTGAGCCAATATTTCTGTCGGCAGAGGATTTTGTGTGCGAAAAATCCCTATTCTATTAAAAAACTGTATGGCTTTCAATCCGGCAACTTCAGCAGTTCTATCACTATTTTTTCGTATCAATACAGGCGGGTTAAAGATTGCTAACTTTGAAAAACCTAAAGCTTTTACAGCTTCTTCTAACTGCCCTTTCATCCTAGTATAAAAGAAGGGAGAATTAGGCGAAGAAAAACCAGAAGATACCAATACATAATTATTCACATTGTTTTGTCTGGCTAATTTTGCAAACTGGTATTGATAATCGTAATCCACTATCCATTGACCTTCTTTACCTCCCGCCGCTTTAAGTGTAGTTCCCAAACAAGAGAATAAAACATCGCCCTTCACTAAATGCTTCCATTGTTCTGGTATATCAAAGTTAATAATATGTATCTTTAATTTTTCATGTTGGATATCCAGATTACGCCTAACAAAAATATCTACCTGAGGATAAGAATCGTCTTTTAACAATAAATCCAGCAAGTCTTTACCTGTCGCTCCCGTTGCTCCTATTAATAATGCATGCATTTTATTCTCCTTATGGTTAAATATAATCACTCTTAAATTAATTTCCGCGTTGGTTCTAATTTAGGGTAGTAAAGAGGGACCTATAGTTAAAGCCCCTTCTAATATGATACAAGGTAAAGCTTAGTATAAGTCAAGCGAAAGTCTAAATAAAAAAATCCCCTCCATTTTCCAAAAGAATCCTAGCATCATAAATAGCCTTTTTCTATTTATTTTCGACTCTAAACTACAGCATATAAATTTAAAAGAACTAAATGCAAGTTCTCTTCTTTCAGGATTGTAACTTTTTTATATTAGTATAATTCCTTTTCTAAAATGTGTTTGCAATATATAATTTAGTAATTCATTGTTCGGATTTTTTTGATAAAATTCATGAATTAAACGCATGAAGGTGGGGTGGAAAACAATGGAGACGAGACAAATACAATATTTCCTGGAAGTAGCAAAAAGAGAGCATGTAACAGAGGCAGCAGATGCGCTGCATATTGCCCAATCTGCCATTAGCAGACAAATTTCCAATTTAGAAAAGGAATTAGGTGTAGAGCTTTTTATACGTGAGGGAAGGAGCGTAAAATTAACCCCTCTTGGCAGAATTTTTTATGATCGGATTAAACATGTTTGGTATTTGATGGAGGATGCAAAGAGAGAAATAACAGAGTATTTAAGTCCTGAAAAAGGGACTGTTCGAATTGCCTTTCCGATTAGCATGGCAGCCCATACATTGCCTCATATTATTTATTCTTTTCGGACTCGTTTCTCTGAAGCGAAATTTCAAATGAGCAATGCCCTTTATTATGATTTAATAGATGGTGTTGTTAATGGTCAATTTAATTTGGCGATGATTGCCCCCATGCCAAATCTGGAAAAAGAAAAAAAGATTAAAGGGGATATCTTATTCACAGAGAATATCGTTGCCCTCATCCCTCTTCATCATCCATTATCGGACCGGCCATCCATTCGATTACGGGATTTAATAAATGACCCCTTCTGCGTTCTTCCTGAAGGGTTTGTATTTCGTGAACAAGTTGTTCAAGCATGTAACGGTGTGGGTTTTTCACCAAATATAGCATTCGAAGGGAAAGATATTGACGCATTAAAGGGGTTAGTATCTGCAGGCTTGGGAGTAGCATTGATGCCTGAGATGACATTGGTAGATAACACACCACGCTCTACTGTCGTTATTCCAATTTCAGATTCGAGACTCACTCGAACAGTTGGTGTTATCTACCCGGCCGAACGTAACCTGCTTCCAACTGAAGAATTGTTTTATAATTTTCTGATTGAAACCTATGAAAGATTGAATGAGTTTAAAAAGTAGAAATACCATCATGCACCGGCAGAGCCATACGGTGTAATCTGGAAAGCTATCCGACTACATTAAAACAGAACGATAGAGAATAAAAAGACACATTAATTAGCTCTAGATATAAAATCCAAAGAATTTAATGTGTCTTCTGTTCTCTCCATAAATTAGTAGCTAAAAAAGTCGGCCTAGAAAATGGTTTAAAAAAATGTCGGCTTCTACTTGAGTACAGACTTGAATTTTGTGTTCACCTTCAGAGTGCGCTACGGTTCTCCCGTACTCTTCTCCTTCTAAGACAACCTTAACATTCCATTTTTCCTTCTTAACGAAACTAGGGTCAATTACAACACCAACAGCAAGAGGGTCGTGTAGGGCACAACCGCCAATACCTGGGTGGAATTTTTCATATGATTGCATATAAAAACTGGTCAAATCTGCAAAAAAATGGGACGCATCCGTACCCAAGGCTCGCCAATCAGCCAATCTTGCATTTGATAATAGTGTCTGCATAGTAACATCAAGACCTACAACAGTTACTGGTAACCCAGATGAAAACACACTATCAGCTGCTTCAGGGTCGGATATTACATTTGCTTCGCTATATGGAGTGACATTACCCTTTACAAAAACGGCACCACCTATGATAACTACCTCTTTTACAAGAGAGACTATTTCTGGTTCCTTTTGAACTGCGAGCGCCAGATTCGTAAGTGGCCCGACCGCAATGATCGTAATCTCGTGCGGACGCTGTTTCATTTTAACTTATATGTACAATATATTAATTTATTTAATATTAAAATTAACTTATTGAATAAAAATATAAAATTTTATAAATAATTTTAAAAATTAATTTGAAAATTCAAGGATATGGTGTATGATATGAATAAATAAAAGAAAGGAGAACAGTATGGCGTATCCTTTACTTACTAATTGTCCTGTTTGCAGTAAGTCTCTTAAAATCACTAAGCTACAGTGTAACCATTGCCAGACAACAATTGAAAATGAATTTGAAGTTTCAAGACTGGCATCTCTCGGTCAGGAACAGCTGCATTTTATTGAGATTTTTCTTAAATGCCGTGGAAATATCAAAGAGGTCGAGAAGGAGCTCGGAATTTCCTATCCAACTGTCAGAGGGAAATTAGATGAAATAATCTCTACTCTGGGATATTCCTCTCAAAAGAAACCGGAAGTGGATAAGAAAAAAATTGTATCGTTATTGGAAAAAGGCGAAATTACGGCAGAGAAAGCCATTCAATTATTAAAAGAGGGGGAAGTTTAATGAAGGACGAAATTTCAAGAGTCTTAACGCTGGTGGAGGAAGGCAAGATTGATAAGGAAAAAGCAAGTGAATTAATTTCTATCTTACAAGGCAAAGATCAGCCAGAGCTAGTGACATTAAAAAAAGAAGCCCCCTATGGAACTAAAATGTTAAAGATTCGTGTGACCTCCGAACAAGGTGATAATGTAAATGTGAATCTGCCAATTAATCTAGTAAAGGCTGTTTTAAAAGTAGGCACAAATATTGCTGAAAAAATACCTGAGGCAGAAAAATATGTAAAAGATATTAACGTAGACCTGCTAATCGAAGCAATTGAAAACGAATTGGACGGAGAGATTGTTAACATCACTTCGGCCAATGGGGATAAAGTTTTTGTGGTGATTGAGTAAATTATGTTAAAAGTCAAGGTGAAAGCAAAGGATATACGATTTTCCATTCCCGTTCCCTATGGTGTTTTAAATTTGGTTAGTTTAATTATTACATCAAAAAGGATTAATCGCTTAATAAAAAAAGCAATTGAAAAGGATGGCAGCAAATTCCTCTTCCCGGAAATAGAAAGAAAAGATTTGAAGCCCTTGCTGCAGGGATTATCTAAGCATAGTGGAGTTATCCTTTTTGAAACGAAATTGAAGGATGGAACTGAGGTAGAAGTGAAGCTTTAATAAAACTTCTAAATCGTATTTTTTAAGGGAATCGGCTTCGCCTTCTTTAATAAGAAGGCGTCTTTTTCTAATCAATCAGACTGGAGAAACACACATTTAATCATTCTTCCCCCTACCAAAAAGGGGAAAGATGATCCAGATTATTTCTTTATATAATGAAGCATTGCAAGTTGACCTAATTTTTCTACTTTCGTTAACGTGTATTTTTGTGTAATATCATCTCCGATATAAAGGGAGATTCCTTTCCCTAATATTACGGGTGCAATGGCTAGTTGGATTTCATCAATTAAATTTTCTTTGAAAAATTCACGAGCTAAATTTCCTCCACCAATCAACCATATATCTTTACCAGGTTCTTGTTTAATTTTATGAATAAAAGTTTTGACGTCTTCATTAATAAATGAAGCGTACTCATCTGACCCGCTAACAGATTTAGAAAACACATAATTTTTATAATCACTATAAGGATAGTCCTTATCAAATCCACGAACGACATCATACGTTCCTTTTCCCATTACAACACTGTCAATTCTCTCAAGGAGTGTACTGTAGCCGGAATCTCCTTCGACTTCTGTTGATTCCAACCATTCTAATGTACCATCATCATTTGCGATATAACCATCAATTGAAGTACCAATATATAAAATAATGTCACGCTGTTTCTTCATTTGGATCTCCTCACCTTGTTTAAGATTCGCTCAAAAATTATTATTATATTAACAAATTTTATTAGACAAGTGATTTGATCATAATAAAGTCTATTTGTTCTTCATTACCCATATAAAAGGAGTGCGTACCAGCTTGAACGAATCCTATTTTCTTGTAAAAAGCAATCGCGTTCTCGTTTTTTTCCCAAACACCAAGCCAGATTTTGTTTTTTCCCTGTTCCACCGCTATTTCTATCGCCTTATTAATGAGATATTTACCAAGCCCTAGTTTTTGAAATTTGGCCCTTACATAAATCCTCTCTATTTCAAGGGAATCCTCACCCATATTTTCCGACTGAGCGTCATGGGAATTCACCTTCAAATATCCAGCCACTTCATTATTAAAATAAACAAAGAAAAATCGGGAAAAGATATTGGATAATTCTTTTTCTAATTGTTTTACGTTAAATGCTTTTTCCAAATAAGCATTCATAATTTCGGGCGAGTTCTGATCCTTAAATGTTTCATTAAATGTTTCATAACTAATCTCTTGAAGTATGGATAAGTCTTCAATGGTACACGGTTTTATATTTATACTCATAATAATATGCGCGCTCCTTTATCTACTCAATAATTTCTCTTGTTTCCCTTTTTTACATGTTCCCAGTCTTTTTCTATATTTTTTCTTACTCTTTGAAGAAGGTCGAAAATTGTTTCTACCTCTCTTTCGGAAAATCCCTCTAATGCTACGGTATTGGAATAATCATTTTCGCTTTTAATAAACGGATATACATTTTTCCCTTTCTCTGTTGGAAAGAGTTTTTTAATCTTTTTGTTAAGTTGGTCGTCTTTCTTTTCGATAAAGCCATTTATTTCAAGTTTTTGGATAGCACGAGCTGCTGTTGTTCGGTCTACTTTAATCATTTCAGCTACCTTTTCTTGAATGATTCCGGGGTTTTCACATATCCGCACAAGGTACAAATACTGCCCTTTAGTAAGCTCATATTCTTTAAATTCTATATTACTTATAGAATCTAAAGCTCTAGCGATCATTCCAATTTCCCGTAAAATTTCCTTCATATCTTACTCCTTAAATGAAGTTTTTTGTTGCAATTACAACATAATTACTATAAATTAAATTTAACTTATTATTGTTGTAAATACAATAATATTATTAAATTTTAAAGGATTGAAAAAACATGAATGTAAAAAGAATAACGATGGAAGATGATCTAAGGAAGGCATTTCACATAAGGAAAGCCGTATTTGTTGAGGAACAAGGCGTTCCAATAGAGGATGAATTTGATGAGTTTGACAATCTCAATGGTCAATGTGAACATATCTTAGTCTATTTCGAAGAAAAACCTGTCGGAACAGGACGGGTACGATGGGTTAATGAGTTTGGAAAATTAGAGAGAATTTGTATTCTGGAACCATACCGGAAATTCGGTCTTGGTAAAGTAATTATTACAGCATTAGAGGAAATTGCACAGGAAAGAGGAGCAACACATGTCAAATTACACGGTCAGACACAGGCAGAGGGATTCTATAAAAAACTAGGCTATCAGAGTTCATCAAGCATATTTATAGAGGATGGAATTCCGCATTTATTAATGACGAAAGAATTATTGAACCGGTAATGAACTGTAGTGGAATTAATCTTCCCAAATAATAAAGTCATTCCTGCTGTTGATACAATTTTATTAACGGCCCCGTAGTGTTAGACACTTTACTAACATTACGGGGTGTTTTTAATGAGGGTGGTTCATGGGACGATTTTGGTTGATTTCGCCCTTTCTGCTGTACGGTGAATCCACGCTCCCAAAGGTCGTTTTAGAACTAGTGCTACAAGAAAGCTAATACCAACAAAAATCAGCAGATAAAGGGTGTCTCTTATCACGACCGCCTTAATCATTCCTCCCACCGTTTCACGGAGTATGCTGACACCATAGGTGAATGGCATGAACGGGTGCAATGTTTGAAAAAAGGCTGGCGTCAAGCTAACAGGAAAGGTTGCACCTGAACTGGAAATTTGCAATACCAATAAAATGATGGATAACCCCTTTCCAATATTGCCAAACACCGAACAAAGCGTATAAATAATAATCGTAAACACAATGCTGATAAAAATACTAAATAGCACAAACCATAGTTTGTCCGCGACATACGCATGGATTATATACAAATCTCCTACTGATACAATGACCGCTTGGAGAATACTAATGGTCAAAAACGTTAATAGTCTTCCAAAATAAATTTGGTAGTGCTTATATTGACCTTCCACGTCTTCTACATCCACTCTTAGTGAAGACACCAGAAGTGTGCCGCCTACCCAAAGTGCGAGCATGGTATAAAAGGGTGTCATCGCTGACCCGTAATTCGGAATTGGAAAAATCCGCTCTGTTTTTAACAGTATCGGTTTTGCTAAGAAACTGCTTTCCTTATTTGGATCATGCTTTAAGTATTCAATCAAATCATTTATATTGACGCTGCTCTTAAACTGTCTGAGTCGATCTGCTGCATTCCTTACTTTCTCTTCGAATCCCGGCAAATCATTTCTGGCAAAGTCAGCTGCCTTATGGATCGCTTGTTCTGCTGCTGGAAGCTTGGTACGAATCAGATCTGCGGCTTCACGAATATCGGACTCCACTTTAGGCAGGTCGTTCCGTACAAATTCAGCTGCTTTGTGGATTTTTTGTTCAACCGTAGGCAGGACATCTTTCACAAAGTCTGCTGCTGAATTAATCCCACCCGTAACCTGATCTACCTTTTGCTGTAAATCCATCCGGGTACTTTGGATGATTCCGTGTATATTCATTAGTTCATTGTATAGTGAAGTTAACTGCTCCGAATTGGTATCTGATTGATTCGCCTCATTGACACTATCCATTGCTTGTTTTAATTGGGTTTCTATTTCGGTTATTTGAGTCACAACGTCATTGATGATGGCATTTGTTCTAGAAATATCATTGAGCCTTTCCTGCATAATTAACACTTGTTCACCCGCATCCTTGACAAGCGGCAGGCTTGCCTCCACTTTTAGGATACTCGCTCCCACCTGTTCAAGTTCAGGAATCCTTTGTTCCATGGCAATAATTTGTTGGCCATTCTCATGAATTTCAGGTAATTTTCCTTCCAATTCAATCGCTTTCCTCCCCATTTCTTCAATTTGCGGGAGTGCCTTTTCAAGTTCAAAGATTTGGTTTTCAACAGAAAGAATGGACGGCAAATCCTTTTCAAGTTCCACTCCTGCTTTATAAAATGCCGAGAAAATTGCATCTCCTACTGTTTTGATAAAAGCTTCACTAATTTGGGCGGTTACTCCTGTGGCACCAGTGGCAGCAATTTTAGGTGCTACGGCATTAATTTTTTCATTTACACCAAAAACGATTTGCGGCTTTTCTGGATTTGCTTCTAAAATACTTGTAATTTTCTTAGAAAATTCTTTTGGAATCATAAGATAGGCATAATAATCTCCATGTTTTACTCCGCGTTTAGCTTCTTTCTCGTCGACAAACACCCAGCCAAGCTTTTTATTCATTTTTAGAGCTTTTATCGTTTCTTCTCCAACATTAATCTTCTGCTTGGTTAAACGAACTATAGCGCCTTCATCTTCATTGACAACGGCAACGATTATGCCTGAAGTATTCCCATACGGATCCCACATAGACTTGATGTTAAACCATGCATATGCGGAAGGAAGCAGTATAAGTCCAACCACCAATAATGCCACTGTAGGAACACTGAGGATATTTTTCCAATCAGTAGTATAGATACTCCATATTTTCCTCATTTATAAAAACACACCCATTCCACAACATACTATTTCTATTGTTGTAAATAATGGTGTTTTTATCCCAAAATCAAAACCGTACCGTTCAAGTCAATTTAGGGGTGCGGTTGTTTGTGATAGCAAAATAATATCCATTAATTTTTTTTTGTAAAGCTTTGTTAAATTTCATTGTTGATTATTAGTCAACGGTATAAAAGGTCGATGAAAGACAAATCAGGAGAATTCCTAGTGAGATTAGTCCTTCAAAAGCGTGATGAAAGACAAATCAGGTGAGTTCCTAGTAAGATTAGTCCTTCATAAGCATGATGAAAGACTAATCAGGAGATCCCTCATTGAGATTAGTACTTCATCGGGTCTTCGTGAGAAAAATCAACATCTGACTTTAACAAAGCCTTTGTAAAAAAAAACACTCACAACTATTGATAAATCAATAATCGTGAGTGTCTTCATCATTTTTCTATAATATTGGTGGTCCGAGGCCAACAATGTCCCCTGTACCAATCAAACTCTTTTCTTTAAGCGACCTACAAGAGGTATTACGATTATACCTGCTATTGCGACCTGCATGATGTTTCCAGGGATGGAGCCGAATGGCTGTATCCAGTTACCATAAAGGAGCACTTCTGCAAAATAATAGCCAACCACTTTAATGATGAGTGCAGTAGCAACGGCCAGAGTGTTAACATAAATCTTTTTCCCCGGTACTTTTTCGGAAATTAGTCCGCCTACGAAGCCCATTGCACCTACAATAATAAATGTAAATGGTGCCCAAAGTGCCCAGCCAGAGAGAAGATCGAATAAGCCCATTCCGAAGGCACCAGCTACTGCCCCTGTTTTTTTACCGTAAACAAAGGCTGCTATAAAAAGAGGTACGTTACCGAGATGGATTAGACCTCCGTTGCCCATGATTGGTAGCTTTATGTTGATGAACATCGTTGCTACAAGGGTTAATGCGATGAAAAGAGAATTGATGACGATAGCTTTTGTTTTCGTTGATTCTGTTGGAGCAAATAGTGAATTCATAAGGACAACCTTTACTGTTTTTTTAAAAATAATATCATACAATCCTATACTTTTAAATAGAGAAATGTACTAATCTTACCCATAGTCCCAAACAACTTCATAGCCCCTTATGGATACTGAATACTGAATAAACACAAAAATCTCCTATCATCATCCGGCAAAATTCTGGTTGGAAGCTTTAATTTATCTTACATTCTATCCATGCTTATATTTTACACTTTGCTAAATGCTAAGCCTTATATTTTTGGTGAATATTAGTTACAACTCGAAGTAAAGTGCACCTTACTTGCATGAAAAACTAGCTAACGTTATTATATAAGATTGGTAAGACCGTTTTCTATATCATGTTTTTCTTTTTAAACTCCTAGGAGGAAACGAAATGAATGTCATTGAGGTACAAAATTTACGGAAAGAATTTAATTCCTATACAAGCCGGCCCGGTTTGGCTGGAGCTTTTCGGGATTTATTTACGAGAAATTATAAAATCCATGCGGCCGTTGATAATATTTCCTTAACCGTTAAACAAGGGGAAATGGTTGGCTATATTGGAGAGAACGGTGCTGGTAAATCAACGACGATTAAGATGTTAACCGGCATATTGACCCCCACATCTGGTTCCATTATCGTAAATGGGATGAATCCCCATAAGCAGCGGGAAGAATTCGTGCGTACCATTGGCGTGGTATTCGGTCAGCGGTCACAGCTATGGTGGGATATCGCGGTTCAAGAATCTTTCCGGTTATTGAAAAAAGTATACCGTGTTTCGGATGAGGACTATAACCATCATATGGGCCATGTGATTGAAACCCTAGAAATCGGTCCTTTACTAGATAAACCGGTACGAAAGCTGTCTCTTGGACAAAGGATGCGCTGTGAATTAGCAGCCGCTCTCGTACACAATCCTCCTCTCCTCTTTTTGGACGAACCAACGATTGGGCTAGATGTGTTGGTGAAGTTAAAAATACGTAAGTTTCTACAAGAAATTAACGAGCAATATAAAACCACCATACTCTTGACCACACATGACTTAACGGATATTGAAGCCCTTTGTGAGCGAGTGGTGTTATTAGATGAAGGAAAAATCATCTATGACGGTAAGCTGAATCAGCTTCAAGCACATGCAGTAGAGGGAAAACAAATTGAATTTGAATTTTTGTCAGAGGTCCCTCGCAGCAGCCTTCCTCGTGTCGAAAATATTCAATGGGAACAAAAAGATGCGACCACGTGGCTTGGGTATATCAATGGGGATGAACAAATGGTCTCTCAATTAATTAGTGATGTCGTGCAAAGGAATCCGATTAAAAATGTCCGAATCAATGAAGTTTCTACGGAAGAGATTGTCCGGAAGATCTATGAAGAAGGAATGGCCCTCACATGAGTATGTATTTAGAAATGATCCGGGTTCGGTTTTTAATGATGCTCGCCTACCGGACAAACTATTATAGTGGGATTTTAATCTATAGTATCAATATTGGAGCCTACTATTTTTTATGGTTTGCGATTTATGGTGGGAAAGAAGAGATTCAAGGATTGTCCGTCGCTCAAATGACCACCTATGTGGCAGTCGCCTGGATGGCACGAGCGTTTTATTATAACAATATTGATCGTGAAATTGCTGCGGAAATCAAAGACGGCAAAGTCGCCATTGAAATGATTCGCCCGTATAATTATTTAGGGATGAAAACCATGCAGGCACTTGGGGAAGGAGTCTTTCGCTTATTGTTTTTCTCAGTCCCAGGTATGATTATCGTAGCATTAATTTTTCCAGTCCGCTTCGATGCTAGCTTGACAACGTGGCTATTTTTCTTTATCTCACTTGTTTTTAGTTTTATTGTTAATACGTATATCAACTTATTAACCGGTATGATGACATTCTTTTTATTTAATAACACAGGGTTGATTCGAGCAAAACGTGTCGTGATCGATTTGTTCTCAGGTTTACTCCTCCCTATTTCCTTTTATCCAGCATGGGCTCAGGAATTAATGTCCTATTTGCCCTTTCAAGCAATCAGCTATGTTCCAAGTATGATTTTTACAGAAGGCTTTGTTGGTCAGGAGATTTATAACGCTTTGCTTACACAAGTATTCTGGGTTGTCATCTTACTTATTCCAATCCGGCTTTTATGGTCATTAGCAAAAAAACATTTAATTGTACAAGGAGGCTGAGCCAATGTTTTATCTATCATTGTTCTTTCAATATGCCTCTCAATATTTAAAAACCAGGTTCACTTATCGTATTGATACGATTATTGAAATCCTTTCTGACCTATTATCTCAAGGTGTCAATTTGATTTTCATCTTAATCGTATTTCGTCATACAGCCTTTTTAGGCGGCTGGAACCGAGATGAAATCATTTTTATTTATGGATTTTTCCTAGTTCCTTATGCGATATTTTCGTCCTTTTTTAACATTTGGGACTTTAATGAACGCTATATTGTCAAAGGAGAAATGGACCGTATTTTGACACGCCCCGTTCACAGCCTTTTCCAAATTATCTTGGAACGAATCGAGCTCGAATCTTTATTCGGTGCCATTACAGGCTTATTGGTTATGGGTTATGCCATTATAAACCTAGACTTAACCTTTGCATGGTATGATGTTTTGCTCTTTATTGTCATGGTAATTGGCGGAGCATTTATTTATGCAGGGATCTTTATTTCGATTGCAACGATTGGATTTTGGTCTGACAGCCGTACCGATATTATGCCAATGATGTATAACATCAGCAATTACGGACGCTACCCTATTAACATTTACAACAAGGTGATTCAATTTGTGTTAACGTGGATTTTACCTTTTGCCTTTGTCGGTGTGTATCCCGCTTCCTACTTTTTAAATCGTGAAGAATGGTATGGCTACGCCTTTTTTACACCCGTTATGGGAATCCTTTTCCTAGGAATTGCGATTCTTCTGTGGAATGCTGGAGTGAAGAAATATCGTGGGGCTGGAAATTAACATTTGAATTAAAAGAAATAATATAGATTCAAAAGACTATCAGATGCCCTAAGAAGCCCCACAAACAGGCTTTCTAAGGGCTATCTTTTTTTCTACTTCCGCATAAAATTCTTATATTCTATTCTGTATTTCTCATTATCCCTTGTATGCATTCTGTAATTCCACAAGATCAAATTTCTTCATTTTAAGAAATGCTTTCGTTACGCGCTCAAGTTGCTCAGGTGTGCCCTTATTCATCATCTCGTCCATCTCACTTGGCACAATCTGCCATGATATGCCATACTGATCTTTCAACCAGCCGCATTGCTCGGCTTCAGGAACTGCAGAGAGCCTATCCCAGTAGTAATCAATCTCTTCTTGTGTGTCACAATACACCATAAATGAGATAGCCTCGTTAAAATTGAATTCATGCTTATGCGCGCTATCCATGGCTGCGAACCACTGATTTTCTAAGCTAAAATCAGCGAACATGATGGTTCCTTCTTTATCAGGTTCCATGCCATTAGGGTAGTGTGCGATATGACCCTGCTTTCCGTTCTTAAAAACTGATAAATAAAAATTAATTGCCTCTTCTGCATTGCCGCATTGATCTCCGACAAACAAAAGTGACGGCACAATTTCAGGTCGGTCTTCACCTGCTGGATTAGTAAGCATTAACTGCCAGGACAATCCATATTTATCCTGAATCCAGCCGTACTTCTCGCTAAACGGATACTTATCAAGTGGCATTAACGCAGTACCACCTTCGGACAATTTGTTCCAAACCTCATTTATTTTTTCACTTGCATCCTTTTCTCGTGATGGGTCAAAATTAACGATTAAGGACACCGATGGATTGATCTTGAAATAAGGCCCTGCGCTGATTGCCATGAACTTTTGCCCCCAAAGCTCAAAAGAGACGATATTGGAGTCGCCTGATGGTGTGTCATGGATCGTTCTTACATCCGTAATTTTCGAATCCGGGAATATGGAAGAGTAAAACTCAGCTGCTTCTTTTGCCTCCTTGTCATACCATAAATGCGGAACAATTTTTTGATTTGTTTTTGACATATTTATTCCTCCTTTATTTCTCTATTATTGAAGTATACTGCCCATTCCGTGAAAAAGAAAATGCATTACGCTTAAATAAGCACAAAAAAGCCAATATTAATGTTGGCTAGTTTCATTTATTTTGACAAAACTTAACATGATACCAAAATAAAGGTCCAGAAATATCGTGGAGCTGGGAATCAACTATTAACTTAGTAAAAACCAAAAACAATAGTACGATAGCTGATCAGAGAAAGATCAGCTATCGTACTTGGTTATGCAGCATTTCCTCATAGGAGGTTATTCGTTATATCTTGATCTAATTTTTTCATCTCCAGCTCTATCTTTTTTTCCTCTAATTCTATTTCTTTCATTTTAAGTTCAATATCTTTTTTCTTAACATATCCGTAATATAGAAGAGAAAAGCCTATAATGATGGTTAGGTAGAAAATAAATCCCAAACTATAAACCCCCAGTTTATTTTATTTTCTTCTAATCAGTGTTATGAATCAAAACCGTTTTAGTTTCATTTCTTTAACATAAAAGGAGCTTTCAAATCTTTCTGCCCAAGATATTTAGAGTGAGGATCCACGATATAATTCGCTCGTGTTTATTGATAATTCTAGAGATAATAAAAGACACATTAAATAGCTCTGGATAAAGAATCCAAAAAGGATGATCAAAAAGCTAGGCCTTTTGATCATCCTCGGATTTACCATTTGAATTTATCATATACGCAACTTACATAGTGCTGGTGTCAATCACGAATCGATACTTCACATCTGAAGCTAATACTCGTTGGTAAGCTTCGTCAATTTGGTCAGCTGAAATGACTTCAATCTTAGGAGCAATGTTGTGTTCTGCACAGAAGTTCAACATTTCCTGAGTTTCACGGATGCCTCCAATCATTGAGCCTGCAAATGAACGGCGATGACCGATAAGTGAGAATACGTTAACTGACAACGGCTCGGCTGGTGCACCAACGTTGACCATTGTACCATCCAGCGCCAGCAGCGAAAGGTAGGCACTAATATCGATCTTAGCGCTTACTGTATTTATGATGAGGTCGAACGAACCCGCGAGTTTCTTAAACGTCTTTGGATCGCTTGTTGCATAGTAATTGTCTGCTCCTAATTGCAAACCATCTTCCTTTTTCTTCAATGTTTGTGACAGAACAGTAACCTCGGCACCCATGGCATGTGCAATTTGGACAGCCATATGACCAAGTCCACCCATACCAACAACCGCGACTTTCTTACCTGGACCCGCACCCCAATGATTTAATGGTGAATAGGTCGTAATTCCTGCGCAAAGTAATGGTGCTGCGGCGTCAAGCTCAATGCTATCAGGAATTCTGACTACAAAGTCCTCAGTAACGACTATGTGTGTTGAATATCCACCTTGAGTAGGCTCGCCGTATTTGTCAACACCCGCGTAGGTAGGAACATTTCCTTTGAGACAGTATTGTTCTTCTCCTTTACGGCAATTCTCACATTCTCCACAGGAGTCAACCATACATCCGACCCCTACGCGGTCACCGACTTTGTACTTTGTGACCTCTGTACCTACCTCGCTGACAATTCCGGCAATCTCATGTCCTGGCACGAGTGGATAGTTGACTGGACCCCACTCGCCATGAGCAGTATGGATATCAGAATGGCATATGCCTGCATATTTAATTTCAATTAGAATATCATGCAAATCAAGATCGCGTCGTTTAATTTCAGCAGCTCGAAAGTGTTTGTCTGGACCGTCCACAGCTCTTGCTTTAGCAGTTATCATGAATAAAACCTCCAAGAAATTTGTATTTTTTTAAGAGAATCGCTTGTACGGGATCAATTACCCTCTATTTCATTGCTACCCTATTTTTTTCTCTTGCAAACCAATATTAATCCTTCGAGTTAACTCTAGGTCAATACCTTATTTTAAAAAATATTATATTTTTATTCTACATTTCCTTCTATGTTAATCTACCATTTGACATTTTACATACAACATGATAAATTCCCATCATCCATAGAGTTAACTCGAAGTCTATATTAATAAGAATTGGAGATAAATATAATGAAGACATACACAATTAGCGAAGTTGCAAAAGAATTGAATCTTACCGTATATACCTTGCGTTACTACGATAAAGAGGGACTAATGCCTTTTGTAGAACGTACACACAACGGGACACGGCGGTTTAAAGAATCCGATATCGACGCTTTAAAAATCATTGAATGTCTGAAATCCACAGCGATGCCCATTAAGGAAATTAAAAATTTCATTGATTGGTGTTCTGATGGGGATTCTACGTTGCAACAAAGATACGACATGTTTATCGATCGAAAAGCTATTGTAGAAGCACAGATTGAAGAATTAAAAAAACAAATGGAAGTCATCGAGCATAAATGCATCTATTACAAGACTGCATTAGATGCGGGAACGGAAGAAATTCATAAAACCGATAAAATAGAGATTTCCACTACCTAAAAAAATAAACCGATCAGTAAAACCTTTAAAAAGGTTAACCTAATCGGTTTTTTATTACTTTTTAATCAAGTACTAAACTACTATTTTTTTGTAGGCAAATGAAATTTCATTTAGATAATAGTTTCATTGATTTTTTATATGTTACACTATAGAAAAAGGATTAATATGGAAATAATCCAGAAATGGGGATTCAATCAATGGAAGAATTTATCCTTACCATTAAGGATTTAAAGAAAAATTATGGCCCAAAGGGTGTCTTAAATGGTGTGTCTCTTCAAGTAAAACGAGGAGAAGTCATTGGTTATATAGGTCCCAATGGAGCAGGAAAAAGCACCACCGTTAAAATCATGCTTGGCATTGAAGATGACTATTCTGGTGAGATTAAAATCTTCGGTCAAGATATTTCAGATGGGAATATTGATTATAAAAGAAACATCGGTTATGTGCCGGAAATCGCAGAAGTATACGACAATTTAACCGGCCATGAATATTTAACCTTTGTTGGCGAATTATATGGCCTTGAATTTGAGCTTGCGGACTATAAGGCAAAATGCTTAATGGACCTATTTGGGGTCGGGGAAGTCTATCATTCTCGAATTGCTTCGTACTCTAAAGGCATGCGTCAAAAGCTGTTAATTATCTCGAGCTTATTACATAATCCAGAGCTTTTGTTTTTTGATGAGCCCATTAATGGTCTGGACGCAAACAGTGTGATGATTTTCAAAGAAATCATGACTCAACTTGCTAAACAGGGAAAAACCATTTTCTACTCTTCCCACATTATGGATGTGGTCGAAAAAATAAGCAGCCGCATTATCCTTCTTCATGACGGAAAAATTGCTGCAGACGGTACCTTTGAAGAGTTAAAACACCAAAATGCCGAAGGCTCACTTGAACAGATTTTCAACCAGCTGACAGGGTTTAGTCAGCATAAAGAACTTGGTGCAAGATTTGTATCGATTGTGGAGGAGATGTGAGAATGCAGGACTATCGCACTCTGAAGCTATTGGATGTGTTCGAGAAGTTATTCCGCCGTTTTGGAATAGATTACAAGATTATGAGAAGAATTTTACAAGTAAAGTTAACGATGGATGGGCGCCGAGTGCCAACCATATTCTCACAAAATGCAAAAAAGAAAGAAAAGGATACAAACAATCAGTATATCAAATCCTTATGGATCTACGTGTTATTCGGCCTTTTCATGATTCCGTTTATCCTTATGGGTGAAAATTACCTGTTTCAAACGAGTCTCTTTTATGGGATTTTTACCTTTTTTATTATGACTTCTATGATTTCTGATTTTTCTTCTGTTTTACTAGACATCCGAGATCGAAACATTCTGTTTCCAAAGCCGGTTGATAAAAGAACCATTAGCATGACGAAAATAATACATATACTTATTTATTTGTCTTTCCTAACCATTGCACTGGCCGGCATCCCTATGATTGTTGGACTTATCAAACATGGTTTCTTGTTTTTCCTAACTACAGTACTTTCTATAATCCTAATAGACCTGTTTATTGTGGTGTTAACCGCACTTATATATTTGTTTATTTTACGCTACTTTGATGGGGAAAAATTAAAAGATATTATTAACTATGTCCAAATCATATTATCACTTGGAATCATGGTGGGGTATCAACTACTTGTGCGCTCCTTTGAGTTTATTGACTTGAGCATTTCACTCGAACCGCAATGGTGGCAGGTATTCATCTTTCCGATGTGGTATGGCGCGATGATGGAAGTAATCATGAATGGTAACGCGCATTTGTTTCACCTTTTATTCACCTTGTTAGGGATTCTGATGCCTCTTTTATCGATATGGATTTATATCAAGCTCAATCCCGCATTCGAGCAAAACCTTCAAAAGCTTTCTTACCACGGAAAGGCAAAAGAAAAGCGAAGTGGAAAGTTGGGCAGATTCCTTCTGCAAATCATTTGTCGCTCAGATGAGGAAAGAGCCTTCTTCCGTTTTGCCAGTACCATGATGAAAAATGAACGAGATTTTAAATTGAAGGTCTACCCATCTTTAGGATTTTCCGCCGTGATTCCGCTTATTTTTATCATGAATGGCTTTAATACTGATTTTAATCAGCTATCCACAAGCAATTCCTTTTTAACTGTATACTTTAGCTTAATCATCATCCCGACAATCTTGGTACTTTTGAAATTTTCGGGAAAATATAAAGGTGCGTGGATTTATAGAGTTGCACCAATTAAACAGCTAAAACCGATGTTTAGTGGTACGATAAAGGCGTTTATTTTCAATCTGTATTTGCCAGTTTACATGTTTCTTAGTGTCATATTTCTTGCACTATTTGGGTTGAGAATTCTGCCGGACCTTGTAATCGTATTTTTAAACGCCTGCACGTTTGCTGTCATTTGTTTTATGATTCTAAAAAAATCCATTCCCTTTTCAGAGTCTTTTGATGAATACAATCAAAACAGCAACATTGCTATCTTTATTGGATTAATGCTGTTTGTTGCCTTATTTGCCGGGTTGCATTATGCCACCACATTGTTCTCATATGGAATCTACCTTTATTTAGTGGTTGCCATTCTCTATCTGGGGACACTATGGAAACTAGCTTTTACTATTACGTGGGAAAAGATTGATGGATAATTGGTGAACGTTTTTACATTACATGAAAACAAAAAAATACGGTTGCCTAACCCATTGTAGGCAACCGTATTTTTTTAGCTAATATGGCGATTCCGATCATTTAATATTCGTCGCAATAACAACAATAAATTATTTTCCTGGTTATTTACTTTGGTTTTCTCCAATACCAAACAGTGCTAACAAGGAGAAAGATTGCCATAACGACTGCAAGTATAATTAGGCTGATTTCCGAAATATTCTCCATAGAATCCAGCCAGCCGATTTTTTTCATACTGAATAGACTCACGTTAAAGGCAACACCGATTGTAATAACTGACCATATAGATGAAGATTTTACATAAATAAAGCCATATACGAAACCTAAAGCAACCCCTAAAAGTTGCATCCATATTCCGCCTGGCGCCTGTATCACTGCTATAATGAGGGCGATACCTAAAATTGGCCAAAAAACCGGTACATTTTTTCTTGCTTCGTTAAACATGATGCCTATAAATACAATCAATTCAAGGGCCGTGGTTATCACTGAGGAAACAATTAAAGTGGTAAACGAAACAGAGTTATAATAGCTTTCGGTAAAGTCATTTAGAGAAGGTATGTTATGAAGGAGTAACAATTTCATTACTGCAGCATTTAGAAGGGTAAACGCCAATCCGATGATAATCATGTAAATCAAACTGCCCAACCAAATTTTCGAGAACCCCAAAATCCCCCAAAAACTTTCAGGTGTTTGTTTCAGAACTCTGTATTTTATCTTATACACGAATGCGGAAAGTCCAATGGTTGCTACCAACACAAGAAACATCTGTACTGCAATGTTCTCGCCTGTTCCGAATTGTCCCCAACCTAAGATTGGGTTCACAATAGTATTGTAGATGAGGATGACCACAATCATCACTGCCAAATAAAGCAAGTAATTTCCTATCATTAATAAATAATTTTTCAAAAAATCTCCCCCTTTAGTGAAATCCTTATCTATCTATTTAATGATTATTCCTCTCTAGAAAACCGTATTCCTTCTATAATGATTTTCCTAGGTCAAAACAAACAGTGACTAATTATGATCCTAACTATTGAATATGTATTGTGTGTGGATTTTATTTGCACCAATCCCCTGAAAAAAAAGACACATTAAATCACTCTGGATATAAAATCCAAGGAATTTAATGTGTCGCTATTATGACAGCCATTTAATACAGCATACTTCCCATAACGAACGGTTCCTAGTTCAATTCATTACTTAGAGAGTAGTTGTTGCAATTCTGTTGTTAAGCGTTGTTCCGCTTCCTCATCGATTTGGAAACCATCTGTTGCTAAACGTTCAATTTGTTTATCGATAATATAAACCGTATTTAGAATTTCAGTTGCGCCTAGTACGGATAGAACTGGCTTTAATGCATATTCAATCGCTAATAGATGAAAAGCCGAACCACCCACTGCCAAAGGTACTACGATCTTTCCCTCCAATGCTTTTTGAGGCAGTAAGTCTAAATAGGTTTTTAGAATACCCGTATAAGATGCTTTATAAATAGGTGTTAAAATGACCACTATTTGTGATTCTTCTACTTGTTGATTTACTTGCTTAATAGCCTCACTTTTAAAATTTGCAGTGATCAAATCCTCCGCAGGAAGTTCATGTACGTAAATGGATTGAAAGGCGATTGCTTCATTCTTGAAAAATCCTTCCACCCTTTGTTGTATGGCTGTTAATCGTGAATTCCTAGTATTGCCTCCATTTATAATTACGGCTTTATTCATTTACATTCTCTCCTTTTATAGCCTTACTGGATGTGACGAATGAATGGCTGGGTTTGCGGGCTTTGAAAGCCCTAGGTTTCCTCGCAGCGTATCGCTCTCATACTCCGTTCGGAATAAGCCTCGACGCTGTAATTCTGGAATCACGAGTTCAACAATATCATTAAAACCATCAGGAAAAGTAGGAGGCATAATGTTAAAACCATCTGCTCCTTCGTTTAAAAACCACGCTTCTAATTGATCTGCAATCTGTATAGGTGTTCCAACGATTTCTCGGTGACCACGAGCCCCCGCAATACGTTCATAAATCTCTCGTAATGTCTGTAAGTTTTCCCGTTTAGCAATATCACGAATGATGTTAGAGCGAATGAGCGGATTCGTTTTATCCTCAATTCCACTAAACTCTGGCAATGGACCATCCACATCATACCCAGTCAAATCAATATTTGTGAAATTTGATAGATAAGCCAAACCTACTTCAGGAGAAATATAGCTATTTAACAATCGCTGCTTATCACGAGCCTCTTCCTCCGTTTTTGCCACTGTAATGAACACACCAGGCATTATTTTTAAGTCTTCCGGCTTGCGCCCATATTTAGATAGACGCCCCTTAACATCACGATAAAATGCTTGTGCCTCTTCTAGTGTTTGCCACGCGGTAAAAATAACTTCCGCCGTTTTCGCTGCAAGTTCCTTTCCAGCTTCAGATGAACCAGCTTGCACGATCACTGGATGTCCTTGCGGGGTCGATGGAGCATCAAGCGTTCCTTTCACCTTAAACCATTTCCCCTCATGATCGACATGATGTACCTTCTTCAAATCTAATAATTTTCCATTTTCCTTATCTATCACAAGCGCATCCTCTTCAATTGAAAAAAATAGCTTTTTAACAACATCCACAAATTCCTCTGCACGTTCATATCGGGAAGCATGATGTAAATGTTTTTCTTTGCCAAATAGAAGTGATTCACCATCATTTGCCGATGTCACTACGTTCCAAGCTGCCCGGCCCTTCGACAGATGATCAATGGCAGCAAATTTACGTGCTACATGGAACGGTTCGTTGTACGTTGTTGTCAATGTAGCCGTTAAACCGATTTTTTTCGTAACCGCCGCCAATGCAGAAATAATGACTATAGGGTCCAGCTTCAACATGGCTGAATGCCCGCCTTCAGAAAGCTTTTGACCAAATACATCCGCAAAAAATACCATATCGAATTTTGCACGCTCAGCACTTTGGGCTAATTCCGTTAAAAATTCCAAATCTAAGACACGGTGTGCCCCTGAAGTAGGATAACGCCAGCTTGCTACATGATGCCCTGGCAAATGGAAAAATGCTCCTAATTTCATTTGTTTATTTCTCATAATAACAACCACTCCTATTTATCCTATTAGTTTAGTCGGATTTAATTACAATAAATTATTGAGCAAAAGGGTTAAATTCATTTGTATATAAATCCTCAGCCTTCACTTGACCTTCTTTTAATTCATCATTTTTCACAAGCCATTCTATCCAAACTTCAAATTCCGATGATGTTATGACACCACCTTTTTCTGCAATTCCTGTACTCTTCCAATACTTTAAATTATCTTTTGTTTCCTTGCGCCCACGTTTATCGATAATATCCTCAAAGCGTGAAATCACTTCTTCCCTAGGTGTTGTCTGGGCCCATTCTATTGCCTTTGCAACTCCTTCAACCACTTGCTTTACGGTATTCGGATTATCCTTGATATATTGTTCTGAAAAAAACAAATCACCTGCCGTAAATTCTGAGCCGAACACTTCAATATCACTAAATAATTCTACTATTCCACCTCTTTCTAAAGCCCGGTCTCTTGCAATACTGGATGTACCGCCAAGTACAACCGCATCTAGCTGTTGATTTCGCAGCGCCTGTTCTCCATTTGACATCGGTATTGTTACTAAGGTCACTTGTTCAATTTCCTTTTCCGTTAAACCGCCCTTACGCAAATAGTCTTTAACCGCAAATTCAGCATGAGCACCTAAAATATTGACGCCAATTTTTTTACCAATTAAATCTTTAGCAGATTTTATCGGACTACCCTCCAGCACATAGGCTCCCATGTACGTATTTTCATCACTGCCATAATAACCAACGACTGATTTTAATTTTACGTTTTGTGCATACGATTTAATAATCGCTCCATTAAATGCTGCACCAAAATCAATTTGCTTTGTCGCTGTTAATTGGATACTTTCTGGCCCGCCTGTACTATCACCGATATACTCTAGCTTCAAGTCACCTAAATAGCCCAAATCCTCTGCCAGTTCAGGGTAGCTTACAACACCCGGTGAACCTTGATATTGTAGAACCTTATCCTCTTCTTCTTTAGCAGCTGATTTATTACTTGAACACCCTGATAAAATTATGCTTAAAACAACCACTATAAAAATCGGCATGACTAATTTTTTCATCATCGTTTCTCCTTTTCTATTAATCTAACTTATTTCATCCATTTACTTGTTGCTTCCATTTTGAAAATTTGCGTTCGAGCAAACTTAATCCTTGATTGATCAGTAAGCCCAGCAAAGCAATCGTTAAAATTCCTGCATACATTTCGGGGATTTGAAAGTTGTATTGTGAATACGTAATTAAATATCCTAAACCTTCTTTAGCCCCTACCATTTCTGCTGCAATTAACACTAAAATTGCCGCTGTACCTGCCATACGAATCCCAGTAAAAATCATTGGCACGGATGCTGGTAAAATCACTTTGAGAAAAAGCTTAAACGAAGAAATATTCATAGAACGTGCTGATTTAATCAATAAGGGATCTACACTTCCTACTGCAGCAATGGTATTCAAAAGAATTGGCCATGTGCAGGCAAATATTACGATGGCAATTTTTGACGTTTCACCAATTCCCATTAGCAGCATAAATACGGGCAACAAGGCTAGTGCTGCTGTATTTCGAAACAACTCTAACACTGGATTTAATAATTCTCTTGCTAATGGATACCAGCCAATCACTAATCCTAACGGGATGGTAATGATTACTGCTAGTGCAAAGCCAGTAAATGACCGTGTAATACTCGCAGCAAAATGTGCGAAAAGCTCACCTGTAATGATTAAGTTCCACCAAGAAATTAATACACTAGAAAAAGTCGGAAAGAATGCTTGGTCCACTAAGCCAATTCTAGGTGCTATTTCCCAAACTAAAAATAAGGCAACTAAAACAATGGACTGTTTGAAAATCTTTCCCAAGCTTGATAACACAAAGAGTTTTGGTTTACTTGGCTGCATGGTGGTTGGAATTAATTTTATCGTTTCGATTTGAAAGAACCCCTCTCTATTGGTTTAAATGTTCATACCTTGGTATTCGGCTTCATGCAATGAACTCCAAACTTGATGGCGTAATTTTCCAAAGTCAGGATGGGAGCGGATATCAGCATCTTCTAATCTTGATTTTAGCGGGATATCTACAATCTCCTTTACCGTACCAGGACCTGGTGTTAACACGACTACCCGCTCTCCCAAATAAACTGCCTCATCGATCCCGTGAGTGATAAAGATAATCGTTTTTTTTGTTTTCTCCCAAATGCGTAGAAGCTCACTTTGCAGAGATTCCCTTGTTTGTGCATCCAGTGCAGCAAATGGTTCATCCATTAATAAGACATCTGGGTTAAATGCTAGACTTCTAGCAATTGCTACACGTTGTTTCATTCCGCCTGAGAGTTCATGCGGATAACGGTCTCCAAAATTGCTCAGACCCACTAAAGAAAGAAAATGGTCTGCCTGCTCCTTCCATTCATGTTTCGGTATACCCTTTGCTTCTAGACCAAATTCAATATTGCCGCGGGCCGTCTTCCATGGAAACAAAGCATACTGCTGAAAGACAATACCACGGTCGAGCCCTGGACCTGTAATTCTTTTCCCATCTATTAAGATGCGCCCGCTTGTTGGTGTTGTCAGCCCGCCTAGTAAGTCAAGTAACGTTGACTTTCCACAACCGCTTGGTCCTACTAATGTGATAAACTCTCCTTCTTTTACGGTAAACTCTATCTCCTTTACCGCTGTAAAGTCTCTTGTGGCGCCCTTTTGTCCCGAATCTCGAACCGTAAAGGTTTTTGTTACATGCTCGAACCTAATTTTTTCATTCGCTGCTGTCATTTATTTCACTCCATTTCAACATTTTTAAACCTATTAATGTTATTCACACCCCCATTATGAGAAATGCTGTATCCTTTTTAATAAAAAAAGGCTCAAAGGCCAACGACTAAACGTTGGTCCTCTGAGCCTCTGGTTTACCAGTCGGACAGAAGTCACTTATTCTTTTTGCTCGCACCACTTAATTTGTTATATTTAATTCCGATTAAGTTTATTGGATTACTTTTTTAACATCATAGTATGGTTTCTTTAAAAAATCAACAACTTTTTGAAAACTTTTACAATAGATATCAGAAATGGGTATTATGAATTACTGTTTCCTCTATTGCCATAGACTAAAGGTAACTGTATTGAGCTCTTGTTCCCGTTAGTGTTGTTACACTACAAGCTATGCTAGCACCTTACATATTTGCGTTTGAAACCAAGCTTTCCTCTATCTAATTCCTTTTGAATATTTTCTGACGCAAGCAGGATGGTGCTTTTTTTCTTGCCCTGCTTCATTTCTACAGGGCCTACTGCCTTAGCCGTTTCAACGGCTTTATC
This sequence comes from Bacillus sp. 7884-1, assembly GCF_002272245.1. Classification (GTDB taxonomy): domain Bacteria; phylum Bacillota; class Bacilli; order Bacillales; family Cytobacillaceae; genus Neobacillus. The sequence continues at coordinate 29,499 of NZ_NPDD01000240.1, forward strand.
ATGGAGTGGCAAATATGAAATTCCCACTGTGTACATAAAATTATTCATAGCGGACTTCGTTCGATCAGGAGAATCGTGAATCGTTTTTTCCACCTGCTCAAGCATACCGGCAAGCTTTGCGGAACAGCGGATTTGGATTTACAAAAATGGACAATTGGCTGTCACAACCCATGTAGTCACAGGGAAACGCAGCACCGGAGAAGATACACATCCGGGTGTTTGGTATATCCTTTATAAAAAGTCACCTTCCGTCCTCAGAGGCACTGCAGTTGGTAAAGGAAGTTATGCCGTTCCGGTAAATTACTGGGCTCCCTTTACGAATGATGGCCAAGGGTTCCACGATGCCAGCTGGCGGACAAATTGGGCAAGTGATGCCTATAATACGGCAGGTTCTGCTGGCTGTGTCAACGTCCCTCCAAATGTGATGGCATCCATTTATAATAATCCCAGCCAATACGATCCAGTTGTAATTTATTAAAATCCAACATAAATG
>NZ_NPDD01000241.1 GCF_002272245.1 Bacillus sp. 7884-1
AGAGAGTACATACAGCTTTTTGAGCCTCCTTCTCAAGCGGAGCTTGAATAACCCTATTTATTAAACTAACGGGTGCGTTTGTTCAACAGTGGGGGTTGCTGCTGCATTCAGCTAGAGGAGCGGTAAAGGTGGAAAAGGGATTATGTATCTAGTTGTCGAATTGTTTAATTTACATAATCAAGCTGTTCATTCAAAGTGCTTCGTTTGCGGTCCGAGTTGTTCATCTTAGTCGGAAACGACTAAAGTAAAAATTAAATTAATTGAAATGAAAGAAGTGAAGGTTTTGATTAAATATAAATGCCTCCATCATGTAAGTCTTACCGTCACCAATTTGAAAAGAGCAAAAGATTTCTATGGGAATACTTTATGTTTAAAAGAAATACCTCGTCCTGATTTTGATTTTGCGGGTGCCTGGTATGAAATAGAGGGAAAGCAAATCCACTTGATAGTCGATCCCTCTTCACAGACAATTCGGCAGGATAAAAGCTTATCCAGTAGAGAAGGTCACTTTGCTCTTAGAGTCGAGAACTACTATGACACTCTTACATGGTTAAAACAAAATGAAGTTGAAATCATTGAAAAACCGTACGGAAAAAGTGGATTCGCTCAAATTTTCTGTGCGGATCCAGATGGTAATTTGATTGAACTAAATGTTGACCAGAAAGATTTATAAATAAAAAGATAAAAGGCTTCCAATACTGGAGGCTTTTCTTATTGAAGTAACGGTGCAGGATAGTTGAACAAAATGATAGACATTTTGTCGGTCTTTTTTATTCCTTTATAATGAACATGGTCTTAATTTAATGGTTTTGACCTGGACGCACAAATCATCCAGTTTAAGGAATCAAACCTCCAAAATTTATAATCAAAAGACAAAAAGCCTAACCGTTTTGGTTAGACTTTTTGAAGTTTATTTTTCCGTTCAATTAAATCCGTGTATTGTTTAATAAACCTTTGCAATGCTAATTCTGGATTGTGTTCACGATAATCCACTACAATGTAGTTGCATCCCATTGATTCGGCATATTCAAGTTTTAATCTGTCATTTTCTTGTTCCTTTTCAAGCGTCTTGCTACTCACTTCATGATAATAACAATGTTCATAATGTTGAAGTCCATGAACTTCAATTATCGAGTTTTGATTTGGTAGCATAAAATCATATTTATAACCAAATCGTCCCTTTTTTTGTTTAGGGAATTTGAACTGAGCCTCATATTCTATTCCGTTCTCCTCTAACCAATCTTGGATTATCTTTTCACCTTTAGATACTTTGCATAATGGACAATACACATTATGTGTTTTATATGCATTTGGAGAAACAGAATGTGCATCGTGTTTACAATTGTAATGTATCAAAACTTTTTCCGTTGCACTCTTATATTCACTTAACAGTTGATGCCCGTTTCGTTTCACTAATTCTTCAAATTCTTTCTTTGCTAATTCACTTCTTTCTTGCGCTGCCATTGTGGTTATTAGTAATCCGCAATCATAACAACCCATCCCATCCTTATAATGAGCTGGCGTAATCCAATTGGCTTCATGATCGCAGTTAAATTTAATCTTTATTTTTGTGTGAGTATTTATATATTCTCCCTCAATCCATTCATCTCCATTTTTTATTAATATTTCATTAAGTTTTTCAATAGCTTGTTCAGGACACATATTTCTACATTTTGGACACCTTTTGCCCATCATGTAATTACCTGGACTTATTTCGTGAGGTTTATGTCCACAATTGAAATCTATCACAACTTTCGCCTTTGTTCCTTTATATTCCGTTAATAATTTATGGTTATTTTCCTCGAGCATTTTTCGAAATTTAGGTTCCGATTTTTCGTGACTCTTTTTTTTTGCACTTTCTATACCACATTCATAACATCCTTCATCCCTTGTGTAATTATTAGGAAATGCAATGCCAGGTTTATGACCACATCTGTAATCTATTGTAATTTTAGTTGTATTGTTTACAAACTCACTTAATAACAGATGGTTATTTTTTTCTAATTTGTCTGCAAGTTTGTCCAAACCTTGTTTAACTTGTTTATTGAATTCACCATCTTTTTTATACAACTTAACTGAATTTCCTAACTTTATACCTCTGTACATTCTATCTGGTTCATTTTTCGAACAATTGGGGCAAAAGTTATCATATTTCATTTTCTTAGGAGTTCTTATATATAAATGTCCAAATTCACAGACAAACCTAACTTCACCTTTATCTTTAGCAAAAACATCTAGCATTATAAAATTGCATTCTTCTAATATATCAGCTAATTTATCTAAACCTATTTTAACAGGAAGAATATATTCCCCTTTTCTGTTAAATAATTTCACTGAATCAGCTAATTTGATCCCCCTGTATACGACAACTTTTTCTAGTTGGTCCTCTTTCATTTAGAGTCTCCTCGTGGTTTATTTAGGCCATAAATTATTATACAACCAATTATCCGTCGAAAGTAACGACTTCTGTAAATAAACTCTTGTCCAAAAATTACAAGTTCTGGACTTTCTTTGTAGGCGAATGTTTTTCCATTTATCTTGTCGTTTGTTCATAAAAAAAGACCGAAGATTCTCGGTCATGTAGTGCAACTA